>CAIPTO010000035.1 GCA_903867985.1 uncultured Elusimicrobia bacterium
GGAGGGAAAAATTGAGGGGAGAGGTGCCCCGGAAGCCCAAAATCACCTACCTAGTACAGGGCACGGTTTGGCCTCTTTTTTCTACTCGAAAAACACCCATTAAAATAGGCTGTTAGCCCGTATCAGGCTAAAAAAGGTTGTTAAATAGCCGTATTTGATTATATACTCTTTTCTATGACAAAATCCCTCGGCGACCGCCTCCGGAAGGCAGGTATCCACCATTACGATGAACTTATCCACGACCAGGACAAAGACTGGCTCATAAAAAACTTCAAGGCCGAGGGCGCCGCCCCTAAATACCCAGTCAATGTCGCCCGGCTCATGCGCAACCTGGTCTGGCAGATGAAAGAGCGCATCGCCGCCGGCGAGAAGGAATTCCACGAACTGATCCGCACCTACTGGTATATGTACGTCAAGTCTACGCTCGCCCGGGCGGGCTCGCTTTCCAAAGACACCGACCAATATAAGAAGCTCACTGAAAACATAGCCGACATGGTGAGAGTCTTCCAGCTCATGACCTACAAGGATATCGGTTTCCGCGACGAGAACGCAGCTAATATGAAAGTCGGCGTGAACGCCAACTTCATTCCCTTCTCCGAGAAGCTCGGCCACTTCGGCTATCTCACCGAGCTCCAGCAGCAGCATAATGTTTCCGTTATCGCCCTGGGCGGCCAGCCCTCGGTGATGAACGTCGAGTACTTCGTAGACGATCTGAAGAAAGTTAAGTCCGGCCAGGTCCTGGCGGACCGGCCCATGATGCTGCGCCTGCCGGCCCCGGCCGCAAAGATAAATCTCAGGCGTTCGTTCTACCTCTACAGCATAGTTGACTACGACCCCTCCGGCTGGATAATCCGGGACGCCTTCATAAAAAACCTCAACCACTACAAGATTAAAAACACCGAGGTCTACGACCTGATTAACCCGGACATGCTCACCGAAGAACAAATCATGCTGGCCCGCTACCCTATCCGCGCCGGCGCTGACATGGAAGCTAAAAATAAAAAGTGGCTCGCCGACGTTTCGGCGCGGCACTATAAGAACCAAAAGCATCTTATCGAAGAGAAGGACGGCAAGGTGACGCTCTACGGCCTTGAAGCCGAGTCTATATCCACACTCAAATTGACCGAGAAGCTGAATGAAGTCATGGTCCCGATTATAGGCGGCAACGAGGAAGCCCTCAAGATCTACGAGATGAAGAACCTCAACCAGGCGATCAAAGACCTGATTATGTTTAAACTAACCCACCCCGAAACGGAGAAACCCCATGGCCGCTAAAACAGGAATCGTTAAACCTACCACAGTTAAAGCCTACATCACCACGGCCAAAAAGATGCGCTCCCAGGCGTCGGCGGTAAAAAAGTTCATAGACGACTTCGATGTTGTAGTCGAGGCCGTCATTGTTGAAGCGGTCCGCCTAGCCACAGCGGCCAAACGCACCACGGTTATGAAAGCCGATATGGCAGCGGCCATAGAAAAATATTTAAAGAAGACCGACCTCACCTCGGACCAGACTGCGGCCGCGGTTATCAAGCACAACCCTACCGACCTGGGGAAGATCTCCAAGACCATCCTGGAATGGATCGCCGCGCACGAAGCCGCCGGCACAAAGCGGAAGCGCAAATGAACCAGAGCCAGCTTGCCCGGGTGGTTGCTAAGGAGTTTTTCCTTTCCCAAGTGGATGCCGCCGCGATCATAGACTTGATCCTGGCAAAAACGGCCGACAGCCTTCGGAAAGGCGAGTGGGTTTACTTTAAAGACTTCGGTTCCTTCACCAAGAAGATACGCCCCGGCCGCAATGTCCGGCACCCCAAGACCGGCCAGATCATCTGGGTACCGCCCTGGCCGGACGTGGACTTCAACCCGGCTAAGGGTCTTTTGAAAGCCAAGCGGCGCTGAGCTCCCCAGGTCTATACCCCCATACAACCGCCGCCGGCGGCTCCTGGAGGCGCTTTCCCGCCATAAACGACCCTTTCCCCTTAACCGCCCTTAAATCGCGTTTATAGCCATTTCTGACGAAATGTCCTTTTAAATTCGCGCGAGGATGCGCCAGGACAGCGTTTTCTCTACGGGGCGGCACATGGGACACCCCCGTTTTACGACGAGCGCCCTGACGCTCAGGTCTGAGGAAACGGCCCTTCGCGGCCAGCCGCGCCGCCTTCCCCGCTTGCGCGGTAAAGGCGGCGCAGCCGGACGCGGGGCCGCTCTTCACGAAGTAGAGTTCCCCATAAAAAGGAAAGCCGGCCAGACCTGCGCTTCGCTTAGGCCAGGCCGGCTTCCTTACAACGACCACCCCCGCGCGCTCGCATGTTCCCCTGGCTGACGGCGGCGGTCCGCTTTCCACGACAATGAAACGGCCCTACGCGGCCAGTAGCCCGGCCTTTCCCGCCAGAGCGGTAAAGGCCGCGCTCTTTGGCTGTTCGCCCCACCGCCGCGCAAAGCCGCGGCGCTCGCCCGCCAGGCGGGCCAGTTCGTGGGGCCTCCGGGCCGCA
>CAIPTO010000036.1 GCA_903867985.1 uncultured Elusimicrobia bacterium
TGAAGGCGGCGGTCTAAGACTCCCCAGTTTTCGGCGGTCCCGATTCCTCACTTATTAAACCCACCCGTGCGCCGACTGTCCTGCAAAGACAAAAATGTCCAGGAAAACACCGTCTATCCAGTAAATTTTACAGCTGTGATTGCCCCTTGGTCTTCCTGTCTTTTATCCGATAGCTTTCTCCCTCGATCTTAACCACATCCGAATGATGGACCAACCTGTCGATAATACCCTTGGCGCACACCGAATCCTCAAAGACTTTGCTCCAGTCGCGGAAGGCTCTATTCGTTGTAAGAATAGTTGAGCCCCGCTCGTACCGGGCGTCTATGACGTTAAAGATGTGCTCGCCTTGTTTTTGGTCTATCGACAGCCTCCCCACCTCGTCTATGATTAACAATGCCGGCCTTGTATAAACCCGCATCGCCTTGTCTGTACTGTGGTCGGCCTGCGCCGCCGTTAAATGGTTCACCATTTCAATTGCCTTGGTGAAATATGTCCGCACACCGGCCAACACGGCTCGGTGCCCGATGGCGATGGCCAGATGCGTTTTGCCCAGGCCATGCTCAGATATGAAAACAAACCCCTCACGGTTGCTCAGGAAATTCAATTCAGCAGCAGCCAGGATCTTAGCCTTCGGGATTGAGGCCGGGTGATTCCAGTCATACTGCTCCAGCGTCTTGATAAACGGAAACTTAGCCTGCGCCAACCGACATTCTATTTGACGCGAGAATTTGGCCGACGCCTCACGGGATAACAGGCGCTTCAACAGTTCTTCATGCGACACATTATCCTTGGCGGCTTGGGTCAATACTTCCCTATACCCCGCAAGGCTTTCCGGAAGATTTAAATAGGAAAGCATTCCGTCCAAGGTGCTCGGCGCCTCTTTCAACACTACTGGCTCATGATTTTGGCTACTCATCTTTTTTATCCTCCCCGCTATTATCTATCTCCAGCAACTTGTCATATATGTCCAGGTCCGGCTGCTTCGTGTGTATCTCGTTCCAGTCAGGCTTCTGTGGTATCGTCAGCGGCAGGATTTCACCCAAACCCTTCGCCGTACGCTTCTGAAACAGGATGCTCTGCACATATGCGGCACCGTACGCTTTATACTTCAGCGCCTCCCGTACTGCCGCCAACACCTCGGGTTCGCCATAGGCGGCGGCCAATTCCATTATCTTTGAGATATGCTTGACCGGGTGGACCTGGTTGCTCAGCAGACCCTCGTAATAGTCCTTAGCCTCCGGCCCGAATCCCAGAAATCGTTTTTCCTGACGGGCAGTAAACGCTCGCCGCTTAAGCGCTACTATCCCGGCCACATGCTTCGGGTCTTCTATTACCGCGCCGCGGTCATAGCTGCGCCGGTGCCGCGCTATCTCAAGACTGTCCGACAGAACCCATACCTCGCCCTCATTGGCGCGGATTACCACCGTCTTATACGCATACGCCGGCGGTACCGTATAGACGTTGCCGTCAAACGATACTAACGCCTGATGTGTGCTTCGCCCGGTACGCAGGATGGACGCGTCATATTCTCGGCATGGCAACGCCTGCAATAACCCGCGCTCGCGCTCCCAGCGCTTAACTGGCTGCTCTTGTGTCGTCCGGTGTAACCGTACATTCGCAACTTCATTCAGCCACTGCACCCCCTGCCGCTGCAACTCGGCCCATGATTTTATCTCGCGCCCTTCCAGAAAACTGTCCCGGATATACCGGATACCATTCTCCACCTTGCCTTTTTCATTGCCGCGCGCCACGTTGCATAGTATCGGCTCAAACCCGAAAACACCGGAAAATTCAAGGAACCGCGGATTGAACCGCACCTCGCTGCCCACCCGCGACAGCACCACCAGCTTAAGGTTATCGTAGAGTATCTTGCGGCATACCCCGGAAAAATACCGGAACGCGTTTATATGACACCGGATGAAATCCTCCTGGCACTGCGACAGCGTGAATTCCAGGTACATAAGCCGGGAATACGACAGCACCGCCACAAACGCCGATAGCTTGCGCGTCGCTTGCCCGACAACAATGCTGCCGCAGTTCGCCCAATCAACCTGCATCTGTTCACCAGGCGCCGTTTCGATACGCAGATATACTTCCTTCTGGCTCGGTCGCACCATGGCCAGATATTCACGGAGGATTCTTATCTTGCCTGTGTAGCCCTGTCGCCGCAACTCGTCATAAATGACGGACCCGCATAAATGCGGATAGGTCTTAAGCCGTTCCTCTATGTATTTTTTGAATGGATCCAGTTTGGACGGATGCCGCGGCGTGCGCGTAACAACAGGCAGCCCCTCTGAAGCAAGCACGCGGCGGACCGTCTTCCTATCTACACGCACCCGTCGTGCGATTTCCGATATCTTGAGCTTCTCCGCCTGCCCAAGCCTTTTGATTTCAGCCCACAGTTCTGGTTGCATAACTATATTATGCCAGCCAGGGCACCGGGACGCTATGTAGATGTGCTTTGCGGACACCTCGTCGAGAAAGCGATTTTAAACTCCGGTTTTCACGACGACGCATCGGGGTTTGCTTTGCGGACACTTTTGCCCCGCCGCCGCCTTTTACGCCTGCGCTTGTTATCTTTACGGCGATACTCAGGCCGGTTGCTGCGGTATCGCCGCCAATAATTCGGGTACGCTTTCGCCCATTGCCGCAGCTTCAAGTTTTTCACCGGCTTGTTGCGCAACGCCCACCGGCGCCAGGCGCGACGCTTGCGCTTCTTGCGGCACCGCTTGCGAAAACAAAGATATTGGCGCGGATTCCGGCAATCGGGCTCAAACCACCGCCCGCAAAATAGACACCGCTTTTTAAGTTTCACAATGGGCCGTCCTCCTAGTGCGCCAATGCGCCCAAGAGAAGATTACCCAACACAATACCGAAAGGTAAAGCAAAAATAAACGGAATATATGGATTATGCGCTGCAACTGGAGGTAGGGGAACTTACGCCGCCGCTGATGTGGGGATTCTTTAACCGCCGAGATTTGGGGAACTTACCGGCGCTCCCCTCA
>CAIPTO010000037.1 GCA_903867985.1 uncultured Elusimicrobia bacterium
AGGCGGGTGGCTGAGGGGACTTGAACCCCCGACCTCTCGGGCCACAGCCGAGCGCTCTAACCACTGAGCTACAACCACCATATAGACTGCGGAAGCGCGATTTGTTACGTGGCAATCCGGTTCACCTTTGAGGATAAGCCGGAGTACTATTCTAAAATTTTATAAGTTCAATGGCAATAGGATATAATAAAACAGAAAGTGGATATGTCGTTCTGGGGGCATTATGTTCATACGAAAGCCGGTTGTCGCCGGACAATTTTACGAAGCGGACGCGGCTAAACTCCGCCGGGAAGTGGCGTCCTATCTTAAGCCCATGAGGCCTTTATTAAATGACAGCGTAATTGGCGTCCTGGCGCCGCATGCCGGGTATGCCTATTCCGGCGCTACGGCTGGTTCCGCTTTTTCTTTTCTTAAAGAAGTTGACTTTGACACAGTGGTGATAGTCGGCACCGGGCATACCGAGGCCGTGGACGGCGCGGCAATAATATCGGAGGGCGTCTTTGAGACGCCGCTGGGCCGGGTCGAGATAGACTCCGGGCTTGCCCGGGCTTTGCTGTCGGCCTCTAAGCTCTTTGAGGACCGGCCCTCCGCGCACGCCGGGGAACATTCCGTGGAAGTGGAACTCCCCTTCCTGCAGGAGATCGGCAAGCCTTTTAAGTTCGTGCCGGTCGTGGCTAATACTACGGACCTGGACATCCTTGAAGAAACAGGTAGGATCCTGGGCAAAACGATCAAGGGCAGAAAGGCCGTGATTTGCGTTTCCTCGGATCTTTCGCATTACCCCCCCGGCGATGTCGCCGAAAAATCGGATCTGGCCCTCCTTGAGGCGTTCAGGACGGCGATCCGGAACAGGGATATGGGGTATTTTGCTCTGGCCAATGACTTGCTTCTGGAAAAATCAAAATATTGCATGGATACTGCTGCCTGCGGTTACGCCGCCATGGTCATAGGCGCCGCCGCAGTTGTGGAACTTGGAGCCGAAGATTTTAAACTCGTCAGATATACTCATTCCGGCAAGATATCGGGCGAAGACGGCAAGGTGGTCGGTTATGGCGCGGGTTTGTTTCTGAGCGGCGGAGATATTGAACCGCGCGTTCTGAATAAAGAGCAAAAGAAGGAGCTGCTGGCTCTGGCCCGCACGAGCATTGAAAACCGGCTTAAAAATAAAAAGTCCACGCCGCTCCCTTTGAATTCCTCCCCGGAGCTGAACCAGCCTGCCGCGGTTTTTGTGACGCTGAACCGTGACGGTGCGCTGCGCGGATGTATCGGGACGATGACGCCGCATCAGCTTTTGTCGGATGCCGTTGCGGCCTTTGCCGTGGCTGCCGCTTTTGAAGATCCGCGCTTTAGCCCTCTCTCGTCAGAAGAACTGGCCTCGGTAAAAATAGAGATCTCAGTCCTGTCGCCGCTTCGGCGCGTGGCAGGTTGGGAGGAGGTTGTGGAAGGCAAGCACGGGGTTTATGTCCAGAAAGGGCGCTCAGGCGGAACCTACCTGCCGCAGGTCTGGGAACACTTCAATTCCAGAGAAAAATTTCTTAGTTCGCTTTGTCTCGAGAAGGCCGGGCTCCCGGCCGCCGCCTGGAAAGAAAAATCCACCGCGTTATATATTTACACGGTGGATTCGTTCGAAGAAAAGTAATTTACGCCGGATTTATTTGAAACGGACTACGCGTTAGCCACCATCATGACTCCCACCATAAAAATGGCGCCTACAAGTATTCCTGCCGGACCCATTAACGCGAATCCAAGATAAGCCCCCAGTCCGCCCATAGCGATCATCGGCTTATGCTCGTGGATAAAATCTTTTATCTCCTCGGGGGGCGGCGGCGCCGGTATCGCGGCTGCTATTGCGGGCGGGATAGAGGCTACTGCTGTTGCGGGTGAGGACACCGCGGCTGTGTGCGAGGATGAGGTGGCAGCCGGATGCGTGGAGGGCGCTTCGGCCAGAGGCGCGGTCATCGCGGCGGCCGGGGGAGCGGACGCCACGGCGGTCTGGGTGCTGGTCTGCGTCGCGTGCAAAACATCGTTAATCGTTACATGCGCGATGAAAATGTCCACATTGAAAGAATTGGCGGCGTTCGTGGCGTCAAGCAACTGATTATATGCGACCTGATCGGCAAAAGCGCGGCTGCCGACGAGAGTTAAAAATAGGCCCAATATAAAAGCGATGGAAAATTTTTTTGTCACCATGCTAATATTATAAGAATATTGATAAATTTCCGTAAGGGTATAAAGCCCTACCTTAATATAGGTCTTTTGTCCTATGGCTGTCCCAGGAAAATTTTAAGGAAGCGGCGGGTTGCCAGTCCGGGATGGCAGCGGCTGCCAGGTCGGGGTCCTGCCGCTTGGTCGCCTTTTTGCTTCCCTCGGAAGCCTGCGGGACAAAAAGGGACACAGGCGTCACCCCTCCACCGTCACCCCACCGCGTTTAAAATGTAATGCGAACGGCAGGAAAGGTTGCAAACATAGCGATAGATATCTGGTTGCTATCTCGGTTTTATGGAATGTTTAAAATAAAGTTTCGCCCGGCTCTTCCTTTTTTTCAGTATTAGCGGCTTTCTTTTTGCGGCTCTTGGCCGCCTCCGCCTCGGCCTCCCCCAGGCCGAGACGGAAGATCTCCACTATCTGGTAACCATCCTCGCGCAGTTCCATGAGTTTCTTATTGTCGTCTTCCGAAAGTGATATCACTATCTGATAACGCGGTTTCAGCATTGTCATCCTCCTTTCTTGGTGTAGGTTATCGCCGTTTTGATGCGGTCAGCCCGGGCCTGCGAGGCGCCCATTTTGCCGTCCTTTATAAGGCTGAGGGTTACAGCCATCCACAACTTAAAGTCCCTGTTAACTGCTTCGCTTGTCATGGTCATAATGTCCTCCACTTAAATAAAGTATAGCATAGCAAAGCATAGTTGTCAAGGGCTATCTTGCCAAAATTGTATTTTACCAATGAAAAACAATTCCCCCCCGCACAAAAATGGACCTTTAGCGAGGCTTATGGTCGCTCAGTTTGGCAAAAAACCGGTAAGTTTTATGATCGTGGAATTGCGGTGGAAGTGGTGATGAATTGGTAATTTTCGGGGCTACAGTTTCCAGTAAAGATCGCGCTTATTGAACCAGCGGATCACCAGCCATAAACTAAAAGTCCAGATCAGGCCCCACAGGACGCCGTTATAGCCTGATTTATCCAGAAAAAAAGCGTTCCAGCGCGGACAGGCTATTAAGGAAGCCCAATCTTGAATCGTCTGGTTTGGCTCTCCGGAAAAAAGCGGTTCGATTTGCAGCGCGCGCAGGAATATTCGCATTACGATCTGCATGAAGTATGCCAACAAAGCGTTGGCCCCGAAAACCCTGAGGGGCGATGCCCATGATTTGAAGCCCCAGACATCGACCAGATAGTAAAACCCCAGGAATACAAGCGCCCCGATACCTGAGGTGAACATGGCGTAAGAAGCTGTTACATCCGGCTTACTGAAGCACAGCCATGTGTTTCCGGACGAAAGCCCGTAAGCGTGAAGCAGATATCCTAAGGTGGTAAACACGCAGCCGGCGAGCAGGCACTGTCTGACGATGGCTGCTTTTTGCCTGGTGACGATGGCGTCGCCTACCAGCACCCCGATCATCGTCATCGCTCCGTAAGAGACAGACGCCCAGGGGCGGCAGTGAACTATAAGAGGTTTTGCCCAGCTTCCGTATATCTGACTGATCGTCCAGAAAGGCCGGGTGGTGTCGCCGAAATGCAGCCACCATACTGTGTAGCGCGACATGGCCACGTGAAACGCGAGCACTCCGAAAACAGCCGTCCAGCGGCCCCAACGCGGCAGTTTCATGCTGGCCGCGCCCATAAGATAAGCGATGCCGATAGCCTGAAGGATGCCCCACCACCAGGACAGGCCCAGGATGAGGCTGATGTATAAAACGCCGGCCGCGATCAGCATTCCGGCGCGCGATAAAACGTGCCGCCACCAATCGCTTCCCCGGCGCGCTCCGCTTAAGGGGATGCACAATCCCACGATAAAAACGAAGAACGGAGCGACAAGATCCGTGACAGTGCAGCCTATGTTTTTCAGGTTAGCTTCGGGAAGCGCGTTGATCTGCTCGTCGGTGAGGCCCGCGGACTTTTGCTCTTCCGCGAAGTTTTCCCAGCCCACATCGGCGTGGTTCCAGGTTGAAACCCGCAAACTGCCGAACCAGTGTCCCTGTTGCGGAAGATTTTTATATCTTCCCGCCGCCACGGCAATAACGAACACCATCATAAGGATGGTGAGTCCCCGAAATACGTCGATAGACTCCACCCTCGCCCTGGGTTCGGCAGGAAGTGCGGGAATACTCATCGTTAGCAGCCTTGTTTTACCGGCGATTTCCTATATTTTATATATCTCAAGCGTTCCGGCGTTCAGGCGGAAGCCGAAGTTTTTCTCAAAGTCGGGGAAGGTGACTCCGGCCGGCGTAATGTCGGCCGCGTTCAGGATAAAGTAGGTGGAATCTGTCGCCACCGGGAAAGAGACAAGAAGTATCAGCATTTTGGCGGTGAACCTGGCTCCCTGCGGGCCCTGCACGATCTCGTTGCCGTAGGCGAGTTTGTAGGTTTTGGAAAGCTTAACATCCACGCCCTTCAGTGCCACGCCGTCTCCGATCTTTTTAATGGTGGCGTTCAGGGCCACGCCGCGCGGGCCTTTTACTTCCAGCGTGCTGTCCTCGGGGACGGAGGGATTGGCGTAGATCTTTACCACATACTTCTCCCCGTCTATGGTAACCGTCTTCGAGCCGTTGTAAATTATGCTGTAGTTGATTATCTCCATGCCACGCACGAAGAAGGTCTCGTTCTTGTCGGTGGTCAGCACCAGAAAAAACTTTTCCTTGTCCTCGCAGGAATTCCCCCCGTCCGGGCAGTTGGAAGCCTTAGTGCCGCTGATATGCACCTTTGTGCCCTTTCCGGTGGTAAAGGTTACTTCAGGCTTAAGGTATACATTCTTTACGGATTCAAGGACGATTGAGGCCACGGTTTCTTTTGGCAGGCCGGCCATTCCGCTTTCCACTGACACGGAAACCGCGCTCGGCGTTTCACCATATCCGAAATAGCTGAAAGGATTCAGGTTCGGGCTTGCCGCCTGCCCGGTGCCGGCAGCGGAAGGCGCGGGTACGTCGGGGACAGCTACAGCCGCAGCGTCCAGGCCGGCGGATTTAAGCGCGGCGCTTTCAACAGCCGGGGCGTAGGAAATAAAGCTGAACATTAAGAGCCCCGCGGCAGTAATTCTGTTAATAGTGATCATTTTGTCGTTCTCCTGTACTATGAAATTCACGCGATGGCGCGGCGATTAAAACTCAACGCCTACGGCAAGATCCAATCCCCAAGTGGAGGATTCGCTCAGGCATTTATAGATCATGCCCGCCAAGAACATCTGGCCCTTCAGAGCGTACTTGGAGCCAAAGCCAAGGTCCAGGTCAGTGTTGCCGCCGTCAATGCGGGAGGTCTCGGTGAATACGGCTGTGTTGAGGCTCAGTTTATCGTTTAAAGGATAGACGCCCTCCAATGTGGACGAGACCACAAAATCGTTTTCGCCCTTGTCAGCGCTGGGGATAGCGGTGAGATCAAGGTTGGCTACGGCGATAATAGGTCCAAATGTCTTGGAGGCGAGCAATTTCCCGCCCGGCTCAAAGCCGCCGTTGCCTAAACCCTTGTCTTCGTCGCCAGTCGGCAACAACACTTTACCCATTACCGCCAGGTCGAAGTTGTCCACGGCCTCGTCGCGAAAGCGATAAGTCGTCTGCAGCATGGTGTCGGATAAGCCTGATTCAGACCCGCCGCCGTCCAATTTCCAGTTATGGAAAGAAGGAGAAACATAAGCCGACCATTTATCCGAGATGCCGTAAGTCATATCGAGGTAGGCGGATTTACCGGTAAGATCGGCATTTGCGACTTCAGTTTTGGAATAGGAGCCCCAGAACGCTACCTGGGTCTTGCCTTTGTTCGGGAGGCGCGTGTCCCATGCGCCCACAGTCCTCTCCCATTCGGCGCTCGCCATAACGGGCAGCAGTAAGATAACAGCTAATGCGGCGATCTGTTTAAATGATTTCATAGTTCTTTCTCCCTTTACCTGAATCAAAAGTGTGTTCCCTGATTTTTATATTGTAGCAATATGGTTCTTTGTACTCAAATGAATATTATCGCACCATTTTGCCGGATTGCATTTCCTTCGCGGCAATGGCGGAGATCTCCACCAGCACGTCGCGCGGCAGGCGGGCCGCCTCCGCCGTGGTGCGGGCCGGCGGTTTATCTCTGAAGTAAGAGCCGTAGACGGCGTTCATTTTGGCGAAATCGTTAATATCTTTCAGGAAAACCGAAGTGGATACGACATCTTCCAGAATCATGCCGTTTGCGGCCAGAACAGCCTTGAGGTTTTCAATCACCAGAGTCGTCTGCTCTTCTACGGAGCCGCCGTTCAACTGGCCGGTCTTGGGATCCAGAGGGATCTGCCCGGAGAGGAACAGCATATTGCCGAACTTAACGGCTTGGGAATAAGGCCCGATCGCGGCCGGCGCCCCCTTGGTGGAAATCACTTCCCTGATCGGATCTGAGGCGCAGCCGGCTAGTCCGAGAGAGATGAACGCGGCGACTGCCGGCTTTATAAAAAAATGCAGAGTGGGTTTTCTCATTTTGAGTTTTCTCCTTTCGTAACCGCGCTCCGTCTATAATACTAAAAGCCGCAGGGTTGAGCCCGCGGCTTTATTTATGCAATGGAGCGGTGATTAAAACTCAACGCCGGCGGCAACCTGCAGTCCCCAGGTTGAGGATTCGGTAAGGCACTTATAGATCATGCCCCCCACGAACATCTGGCCCTTCACATTGTACTTGGAGCCTATGCCCAGGTCCAGGTCTGTGTTGCCGCCGTCAATGCGGGAGGTCTCAGCGAATACGGCCGTGTTTAGGCTCAGTTTATCGTTTAAAGGATATACACCCTCCAACGCGGACGACAACACAAAATCGTTTTCGCCCTTATCAGCGCCGGGTATAGCGGTGAGGTCAAGGTTGGCTACGGCGATAACAGGTCCAAATGTCTTGGAGGCGAGCAATTTCCCGCCCGGCTCAAAGCCGCCGTTGCCTAAGCCCTTATCTTCGTCGCCAGTCGGTAACAACACTTTCCCCACGACCGCCAGGTCGAAGTTGTCCACGGCCTCGTCGCGAAAGCGATAAGTCGTCTGCAGCATGGTGTCGGATAAGCCTGATTCAGACCCGCCGCCGTCAAGTTTCCAGCTGTAGAATGAAGGGGAAATATAAGCCGACCATTTATCCGAGATGCCATAGATCATATCAAAGGTGGCGTATTTATCGGCGAAATCGGCATTGGCGACTTCAGTTTTGGAATAGGAGCCCCATAACGCTACCTGGGTCTTGCCTTTGTTCGGGAGACGCGTGTCCCATGCACCCACAGTCCTCCCCCATTCGGCGCTCGCCATAACGGGCAGCAGTAAGATAACAGCTAATGCAGCAATCTGCTTAAATGATTTCATAGTTCTTTTACCTCTTACCTGAATTAAAAAGTGTTTCCTGTTTTATATTGTAGCAATATGGTTCTTTGTACTCAAATAAGATTGTGTCACCGGATTTTGTCGGGCTGCATTTTCCCCGCGGAAAAAAGTCTCCTGGTACCTTTCCCCCTAAATGAATCACATTATAGTACTGATTTATCAGAACCAACTGGACAAGGAAACGCGGTGTACGCTGCCCAGCCCGCCGAAAGGAAGGAAAGAATAATCCATGGCGATCTTTCCCAGAAGGATGCCCGCACCGAAACCTGCTCCTGTGAAACCGTCTACGCTTCCGGCTGTTCTGGAATTATAACCCATGCGGCCGAAGAAAGTGACGTCGTCCTTAAGTCTGAACCGGTATTCCGTGCCAAACGCGCCGTAAGGCCGGTCGTCGATCGGTGCGACAATGTCCTCCGCCAACAGGCAGTTATCAAAAATGGCGTACGCCATACCCGCGCGGACGGTGAACGGAAGCCGCTCTTTGGCCTGTTCGAATTTCAGCGTGCCGCTGCCTGAAAATTTTTTAAAAGCGCTTCCCCTCCATTTATTTTTCTATGATACAAAAAAACTGGCGATTTTTTAAAATTTCAATAGCCCCCCTGCACGCAAGGCGTATCCGGAAAAAGTCTTTTGGTATATTTTGATATCTATTTTCAATACGAGATTCATCCTGTGTGGACACAATATGGACACCAAGGATAGCGGGGAGGCGGATAAAAATCCTATAATAGCAATGAGAAGCCCCCATAGCTCAACGGATAGAGCATCTGCCTTCTAAGCAGGTAATCCAGGTTCGATTCCTGGTGGGGGCAATTGATTTTTCCACAGCGAGACAACTGCTTGTCTCGCGTCAGGAATCGAAAGCCGGAGTGTTGGCGAGCGAGTACGCGAGTCCACGAGGCGGGGCCGAAGGGCTCGGGCCGCGACGGCGGCCCGAGAACCTGTGGCCGATTCCTGGTGGGGGCACTTAATTTTAATATGAGAAAATCCGTAAAAAAAGAAAGCGCGGGCGAGCCGGGTCTTTTCGGCGCGGCGCTGCCGGTAAAACCCGCCGGCGGGGAGCCGAAGAAAAATTCAAAAGGCCTGCTTTCCTTCTCCTATTCCAAGATGTCCCTGTACGAGGAATGTCCTCTCAAATATAAATTCAAGTATATCGACAAAATAAAGGAAGAGCCCAAATACTACTTCGCTTTCGGCAACAGCATCCACCATGCGATGGAATTCCTCTACGCGGTAAAAGCCCCGCCGTTTCCCGGCATAGACGATCTGCTTGAAGCTTTTAAAAAAGACTGGGGCCTTAAATCCTATCTGGAAAAAGGCTATAAAGACCCTTTCAGGGAAGAAGAAGATTACCGCAAGGGCATGGAGATGCTTAAGAACTATTATCGCCATCATGAGGGTAAATTCAAGCTCCCTTTTCTGCTGGAATACAGCACCGACGTGGAAGTGGACGGGCTCCTGGTGCGGATCATAGCCGACAAAATTGAATATCAGGGCAACGGCGAGATAATCCTGGTGGACTACAAGACGGGTAAGGACGTCAAGCGCCAGCCAGCCCAGCTTTATATGTACCAGAAGATCTGCGAGCTTGACCCGCGACTGCGCGAGCGCGTTCAGGAAACCTACGGCGACCGCGTTGCCGGCGTCAGGATAAAGCAGATGCTTTACTACCACGTGCCGACCCTCAAGGAATATCATTTTGACCGCGCCGAGGACGCCGAGATAGGCGGCTTCTGGGAACGGGTGCTGGGCGTGGCGGATAATATCCGCGGCCTGAAATACGACCCTACGCCCGGTGAGAGGCAGTGTCTGTGGTGCGACTATAAGAAATTATGTCCGCATTATTACGGCGGCCGGAGTCATTGCGTCCCCCCTGTCGCGAGCGCCGCCGCGGACGCGGGTCTGGTGGAGGAGCTGGTGGACCGCTACGGCCATCTCCGCGAAAAGATGGACGAGCTTAACGCCCAGATAGAAGATGTGAAGGCAAAGATCATTAATCTTTCCGAAGGCGCCGAGGGGATGGCCGGGAAAAAATATGCCGTGAATATTCACCGCGCCGAGAAATGGGAGTTCCGCGACCGTTCGGCCGTGATCGGCGTGCTGAACGAATTTGACCTTTACCAGAAAGCGCTGGGCCTGACGCTTAAGAACATCGTGCTGCTGATGGACGACCCCGCTGTGCCTGAACCGGCCCGCAAAAAGCTCCGCCTTCACGCCGAGAAATCCCATATTTTTGACCTGCATGTTAAAAAGAGCGGCGGACCTCTGCCATGAAAGAAGAATTTATTATAGTCCTGGACCAGGGAAGTTCCAGCTCGAGGGCGCTGGCCTTCGACCTGGAAGGAAATATCCGCTTTAAAGCCCAGAAAAAAATATCCCTCAGTTATCCGCAGCCCGGACACGCGCAATACGACGGGATGGAACTCCTTAAAAGCCAGACCGACAGCCTGAAGGAAGTTCTCGCGAAGCTGCCCGAGGGATCCGGGGTTAAGGCTATGGGCCTGGCGGCGCAGCGCTCCACAGTGGTTCTCTGGGATAAGGAGACCGGCGTGCCCTGCGCCCCGGCGCTGAGCTGGCAGGATGGCCGCGCCCAGGGAGAACTGGCGAAGGTCCCTGTTTCCAACACCGCCATCCACGAACTGACCGGACTTTATAAGACGCCGTACTATTCCGCGGCCAAGATAAAATGGTGCCTTGAGAATATTCAGGAAGTGAAAACGGCCGCCGCGGCGGGAAAACTGCTCATTTCCCCGGTTTCCGGCTTTATACTCTGGCATCTTTCAAAAGGAAAGATCTTCGCCCTGGACCCGACGCAGGCTCAGCGGACTTTGCTTTTCAACATAAAGAAACTTAAATGGGACTCCGGGCTTTTGGAAGCGTTCGGTTTGAGCGCCGGGCAGCTGCCGGCGGTGCTGCCGACGATAGGCGATTTCGGTAAAATAAAAATTGAAAACTTTACTATCCCGGTGCGAGCCGTCCTGGGCGACCAGCAGGCGGCGCTGCTGGGCCTGGATGTGAGTTCTGAGCGCTCGGCCGCGCTGAACTACGGAACCGGCGCTTTTTTGCTTGTGAACACGGGTTCCAGGCTGGTGAAAATACACGGCGTGCTTAATTCCATCGGCTGGCAGGAAGCCGGGGCTAAAGCGCCCTGTTACTTTCTTGAAAGCACTGTTAACTCGGCGGCCACCGCGCTTGAATGGCTGAAGGTAAAATTCGGCATTTTCAGCGAGCTGTCGGAGGTGGACGCGATGTGCCGGCTTTCCCGCAACCGCCTTATGTGTCTGCCGGCCATAGGCGGTATCGGCTCCCCTTACTGGGATTTCTCGACCTTTACTACTTTTGCCGGCTTTTCCCCCCATACCGACAAGCATGATGTCGTGCGCGGCATGGTGGAGGGCATTGCCTACATGGTGGGAGACTCGCTGGACCTTATCAGAAAGAAGGGAATTAATATTTCCGAGATCCGGGCTTCCGGAGGCCTTTCTAACGTTGATTGGCTGCTGCAGTTTCAGGCGGATATTACGGGGGCGAAAGTCCTGCGCATGGAAGACACTGAAGCCACGGCGCTGGGCGCCGCCATCGGCGCGGCCCGGGCCGCCGGCGTGGAACTGCCCCGTAAGATGAAAGTCTCCAAAGAATTTACCCCCGCTATTTCCGACGCTGAACGCGCCAACCTTATAAAAGGCTGGCGCGGATTCGTAAAAAATATCCGCAAGACCAGTTCCGACCTGCGCAAACTGAACATGCTACCGCACGCCTAATTCGTAAATTGCCAATGCAATTTACAAATTAGGCCATAAGCCATAAGGGCGCCACGCCCGCCATAGGCAATAGTGTTATTTTTTGATTTCTTCCAGGTATTTTAAGGCTTCCATGGCGGCT
Source organism: uncultured Elusimicrobia bacterium (assembly GCA_903867985.1). GTDB lineage: Bacteria > Elusimicrobiota > Elusimicrobia > Elusimicrobiales > UBA9959 > YA12-FULL-51-18. The sequence goes on from CAIPTO010000037.1 coordinate 11,407, forward strand.
TTGCAGCCTGAGCCCGCGGCCACTATGGCCTGCTTGTAAAACGGGTCAATGATGTCGCCCGCGGCAAAGACTCCTTCCACGGATGCGCGGGCGCGGTCATCAGTCACGATATAGGATGAATCGTCCGTTTTCAATTTTCCTTTAAATACTCCGGTGGCCGGGTCATAGCCTATGGCTATGAAAACGCCGGGCGTGGGCAGGACGCGGGTTAAACCTGTCTTCATGTTTTTTATCCGCGCCGCTTTAACCCTGTCGTCGCCCTGAACTTCATCCAGGACGCTGTCGTAAATCATCTCAATTTTTGGATTCTTCCTGAGTTTTTCCTGCAGCCGAAAATTGGCGCGCAGTTTGTCCCGCCTGTGCACCATATACACCTTGCTGGCGAACTTGGTCAGGAACAGTGCGTCCTCAACAGCGGTATCCCCCCCCCCGATTACGCAGACCTCCCGTCCCCGGTAGAAAAAACCGTCGCAGGTAGCGCAGCCCGATACGCCTTTGCCTATAAATTTCTGTTCTGAAGGAAGCCCGGTCCATCTGGCGCGCGCGCCGGTAGCCGCGATCAGCGCTTCGGCCGTGTACACGCGCCCGAAAGCGGTGGTGACGGCGAAAGGCCGTACGGATAAATCTACGGAAACGGCGTCCTCTGTGAATACTTCAGCTCCGAGGCGTTTAGCCTGTTTGAGCATTCTTTCCATGAGGTCCGCTCCGACCATGGGGTCGATGAACCCCGGATAATTCTCTATTTCGGTGGTCAGGAGAAGCTGTCCGCCCGGAGCTATTCCGCCGAGCAGCGCTGTCCTGGCCCCTCCGCGGGCGGCATAGATAGCCGCCGTGAACCCGGCTGGTCCCGAGCCGATGATCACTATCTGGTAATGGTTATTGGTTTCGGTCATGATAAAATTTTCTCGATCCTGGTCCTGAATTTTAAATCCTGTAACTTGCCATGGACGTGGGCGTTTCCCAGAAAGCGACTTCATCGATCTTTAAGCCGGATCTTTTCAGGGACTTGAAAATAAGCTCGGCCAGGATTTCTGCAGTCGGGTTCAGGTCGGTTTCAAAGCAGGCCTGATTTTCCTTCCTGAGTATCTTCAGTAGCGGATCCTTCTTTGAAAGTATGACCTTGTGGTCAAGGTTGATATCCAGCCAGGTTTTAACCGCAGTTCCCAGCGCGGAGAAGTCCATAACCATTTTTTCTTTGCTAAGTTTCTCAGCTTTCAGGGTAACTTCCACAACGCCGTTGTGTCCGTGCAGGTTCTTGCATTTGCCTTTATGGTTGAGAAGCCGGTGCCCGTAGGCGAGGTTAAAGGTTTTTTTTATTTTATACATAAATATCGTAAGTTAACCGGCTTTGATGAGAACAACCTGACTTGTCTTCGCTTTTTTCAGGAACTTGCGCACCAGGTCCATGGAGAGTCCCACTACCGTGTCAAAACGCCCTTCTATTTTCTCTATAAATTCGTCTTCCGCGTCCTGCACGGCGTAGGCTCCGGCTTTATCCGGATGCTTTGAAGCTAGCTCTTTGAGAGCGGCTTCGCTTAGCTTTCTGGCCTTGCAGCGCGAGGCTCCGAAGCCGCAAAGAAACACGCCCCTTTCCAGCCACAGCAGCGAAACTCCTGTGTAGACTGTCTGCCACGAGCCGTTCTGAAGCCTCAGGAGGCGCATAGCGTCGGTTTTGTGTTTCGGTTTATTCAGTACTTTGCCCTTGCAGAAAACTATGGTGTCCGAACCCAGGACCGGTCTGCCCGGATTCTTCAGGGCCACGCTGAGAGCTTTCTTATAAGCGAGCTCCTTCACTATCAGCTCGGGCTTTTTAAAAGTGGTTGTTTCCTTAATATGGCTGGGTATAACTGAAAAACTTATGCCAGCCTCTTTTAAAAGGCGCGCGCGCCTGGGGGACTCTGAGGCGAGGATGAGTTTTGCGGTTGCCATTCTTCCGGTTCCCTATTTTATGAGCTGCTTGTAGATGATCGCGGAAACGAAGATGCCGGCGATGCTTGAGATATTGAATTTGAAGACCAGCCCTACGGTAAACTCCACCAGATTCAGGTCCAGCGTGGTAGGGTTGAGGCCGGTGTTGAGGCCGGTGTTGAGGAGGCTGTTTATATTTCCGGCCGGGAACCAGAAATTGCCGAGCTTATTGATGAACAGGCCCAGGAGCGAGCCCACCACTATCACGACTACCACGTTCAGTATGTTTTTCATAATATGATCCTTCCGGCTTTATCCTTGGGAATATTCGTAGTGAACAGTGTGTTGGCGCCAAGCCAGTCCAGATACTCTCTGCTGCCATGGGTTATATCCAGAAATAGTATTTCAGGCACGGTGTAGGTGTGGTTGCGCTTGACGAACTGTTCCACATCCTCGGCAAGTTTCTTTCTTGTCTTTATGACCAGCAGGAATTCTCTGGATTTTTCCACCTTGCCCTTCCAGCGGTAAGTGGACGCGACATTCTCGATCACCGAAACGCAGGCGGCTAATTTCCCCTCTACAAGGCCTCCTGCGATCAAAGAGGCTGTTTTTTCGTCACAGACGGTGACAAGGCAGACGGCGTATTGTGTCGGCATAAAGTAATAATATAAATAGCGAACTGAGCAAGTCAAATCCGGCGTCGCTCATTCCGGCAGATTGCAGGTGGACAGTTCTTCGCGCGCTCTGTCTATGATCGGTTGGTTGGTTCGGCGCCAAATATCATCGTCTTTTAAAGCGGCGAGGTAAAGCTTTTCCATTCGTGTGAAGATGTCGCTCTGGTTGTCGTAAAAAGTGCGCTGGTAGCGGTATATCTCGTAGGTCGGCATAGCTCTTACAGTCGCGTCGTTTTTCATGGCCGCGTTTATGGTCATGATTCCCTTTCTCACTTTCTCCAGGTCTCTTTCGTATAACAGCTGGAAGAACGATTCTCCGTTTATTGACTCTTTTATTTTTTCCAGCCAGACCCGCTGGGTCTGGAGCGTTTCAAGCGGCCTCTGACACTCCGGCTGCGAAGATAGGGCGACGTTGCGCGCGGCCAGGGAGGCGGACCTTGAGCCTTCCATTATGTAGGTGCATAATAAGTCGGACTGTTGTTTGCCGGCGAAAGGTTTCCGCTCCGAATCCCTGTTAGCCAGACCTATCTCAAGCTCGACCCGCGCCTGAAACAGCGCCGCCAGTTCCTCCTCCTCGGAGATGACTTCCTGGAGCCCGCTCAGCGCGTAGAGCCGGTAGATATAGGCGGCACGGGCCAGAGCCAGGGTCAGCAAGGTGTCAGACGCCTTATATTCCCTGGGCAGGTATATCATGCCGGTCTTCAGAGCGAATTTATGGCAGGAGCCGGGAGTGTTGCTGTACTCGAACTTTACCGGATTCTTGAGGAGGAAGCTGACCAGCGGCTTCCCTTCCGGAGTGCGAGTCAGCATATCAAAGGCGCGCTCTATTGACGGCTCGCTGGTCAATCTGGCCTCGTAAGTTTTATTAAAAAGGCAGCCGCTCAGAAGAAGGCAAAGCGGCAAAGCGGCAGCGAAACAACGAGCTGAATTGAAGTTCATTTAAAAATTCCTTTAAGGAGTTTCTGCACTGAGTCCTTTAGGACCGGCTGTTTTAATATGGCTGAAACGTCGGGCTTTACGGACGGGTTGCCGAAAGGACCTTTTATTGTCACTCCTATCGGGATCGGCAGGCTTATGCCGGCCTTGGGAGTTGTTATTACGTTCAGGTCCAGCGTGTCGTTGACCAGGTTGATGCTGCCGGAGGAGTCGGCGTCCGCCGCGTCTGCGCGGAGCTGGGACTTTTCTATTTTCATGACGCCTCCGCGGAAGGTGTAATCGCCCTCCATCCTGGTAAATTTGATTTTGTTAAAATCGGGCAACTTTAAGGCTGTGACTATTTTGGCGGCCTTACCCAGGACCAGGAACGGATAGAAAATTATCCGGGCCATGGCGGAACTGCTGGTGAACTGCTGGATATCGTCCAGTTCTCCGCCGGCGACGCTGAACGAGGCGGAGCCGGAGAGCCCGCTCAGATCCGCGGAGATGTTCTTGAGATCGTATTTTACGGTGGTTTCTCCGCCCTTGAAATTGGGATGGACTATCGCCCCCAGCCTGGTTTTGCCCGCGAGGTCAAAGCTGAACGGCTTGCCTCCCCCCCCGGCTTTCTTGCCTCCGGCAGCGGTTATGGTTTGTCCTCCGGAGGTCGCGGGCGGCGTGAGCGTGAGAGAGGCGAGGTCCGCGTTCAATACCGCCTGGGCGTGGGAGGAATAGTTTTTAACCGTCAGAGTCGCTTTCAAAGCCGAACCTTGCATTTTGCCTGCCGCGTCCGCCTTTAGCAGTTCTTTTGAAAAATCGGCTGAGCCTTTAATTTCCGAGAGCCGGGTGTCGAACGCTGTGGCGCCGACGCCGCTGAAACTGAGCCGGCCGCGCAGGTCCGCGGTTTTTGCCATAGTGAAAAGGAAATCTCCCGAGGCCGAACCCGTGAGGTCATATTCCCTGAGTTGCGGCATCATTTCCCCAAAATCGTGCAGATTGCCCGCGCTCAATTTCAGGCTGCCGGAAGCTATTGGCTGGGGAGCCATGACGAATTCGCCGGCGGCTGAGGCCTTCAGGCTCTTGGCCGCTATGGTTGCGGCCAGGAGGCGCACTTTTTTAGGAGAAACAGTAAAGCTCGCGCTGACTTCGGCCAGAGGTATCTTTATGTTTTTTGGTGTGGAGCGGAATTTCCTGGCAACTTCGGTGGTGTCCAATTCGGGCGTCTGGCCTTTTACATCTACCGCCAGGTCGTAATCAAAGACCGGGTTCCAGGCCAGGCGGCCTTTGACCGCGCCCAGAGCCGGACCGGCCTTGAACTCCAGTTTTTTAAGGATCATGTAATTGGAGGTAAGCTTGAAGCCAGCGTCGGCCTCCAGCGCGGGCAGCAGGATGCGTGCCGGTATCCCCGGGAAATAAGGCTTGAGGTCAGTACTGGAGAAGGCTTTGACGCGCAGCGAGATCTTAGCGTCAGGCTCGACCAGGTTCTCAAGGCTGCCTTTTAACTCACAGGAGATCTTGTCGGCCTTTAGCGTCGCGCGCTCTATTTCGGCCCGGCCTTTTTTAGGGTCCCAGCCGCCAAGCGCAGCCAGTCCCTTGGCATAGACCGGGAACTCGCCTGTCAGGGCGGAGGATTTCAAGACGAGGGTGAAGCCGGCCTCAAAAGGAAACATCTCTCCGGAGGTAAGCGATTTTGCCGACAGGTTCAGGCCGGAAAGGGTTACGGCGACGGAGCGGTCGGAGTTGGCGTAGACTATCCGGGAGTTTATAACGCTTATATTTGAGACGCTGAGGTCAATGGGTTTTGTCTGTCCGCTCTGAGCCGGCTTTCTGACCGCTTCCGGCCGCGGGCCGGCGAGAAGGTCCGAAAAATTATAAGCGTCCTTTTTTACCTGCAGTATATTAACAGCCACGCCTGAAGCGCGGATTGAATTGATCTGGAGTTCCTTTTTGAGCAGAGCTCCGAAATCCGGGCGGATGCTGAAGTCTCCCGCTGAAAGGAACACGCCGTTCTTAAATCCGCCGGCTTCCGCCACCTTAAGATTTTTAAGCGAAAAGCCGCGCAAGTTAAGCGAGGCCGCGTCCAGGCTTATCTCGCGCCGGAGATTTTGTTCGGCGTATTGCAGCGCCAGTTTTCTGATGCGGTCCGGTGTAAAGTAGAATTTGAGGACAAGGAAAGCGGCAAGGGCCGCTGCCAGCGCGAGCGCTAACCCCCAGGCTGAGAGCCTCAATAGTTTCCTCATACGTTCAAATTATACAATACATGGGCGGGCGCCGCGCTAAAGCCCGGAGTTATCATACGGCCAAAAGCGGCGGCGCTAAATTTATTTTCAGGGTCAAAAATGCTAGTGTAGTGTAAAGCGGTTCCTGTTGCACTACGCTGGATTATTTAACGCTTATGAAAGCTCTTATCGTGAATCTTAATCTGGCCATAGATAAGACGGCAAAAGTGTCCGTCTTCAGGCCTGACCGAATTTATCGCTTCGCTGACACCCTGACCCAGCCTGGCGGGAAAGGCGTGAACGTGGCCCGGGCTCTTAAAGAGCTGGGCTGCCGGCCAGTTATCGCCGGTTTTGTCAGCGGTCATAACGGCCGCTGGATAAAAGAAAACCTGACGGACAGTAATTCCCCCAGCCTCCTGGTCAGTCATTCCTCCGGCGAATCGCGCATCTGTTATTCCATCGTTGACTCCCGCGGCCTTTCCATGGATATAAACGAGGAGGGCCCCGCGGTTCCGCCAGCGGCCCAGACCCTTTTGCTCAAAAAACTTGCGGCAGCGGCCGCTGACTTTCAGGTCGCCGCCGTATGCGGCAGAGTGTCTGTGGGGATAAAAAAAGGCTTTCATTCCCGTCTGACGCTCGGGCTCAAAAAGGCCGGCTGTTTCACGGTGTTCGACACCAGCGGCGAGCCCCTGATGGAAGGAATTTTAGCCGGGGTCGATCTGGTCAAGATAAATAAGATCGAATTTGAAGAGGTCTTCGGCGGATGTCTATCCCGCAAAAATATCCGCCGGGCTTTTGATAAGTATTCTCCGCGCGGCCTTAAAGCCCTGATAGTCACAAACGGTCCCCATTCAACCCTTGCCGTTTCGCAGTTTGGATTGTGGTCGTGCAGGTCAGTGTCGCTCAAGCGGATTGAAAGTCCGGTCGGAGCCGGAGATTCTTTTACGGCGGGTTTTATCTCCGGTTTTATGCGAGGGCTCGCTTTTGAAGCTAATCTGAAACTTGCAACCGGCTGCGCCGCTTCCGATTGCCTGACTCTCGGAGCGGGCCGGATCTCCCGCAGCGAAGCGTCGGCGCTGGCTGCTGGCGTTGAAATTACTGAACTGTAGGGTTTGGAAGGACCGGAGGACTAGAGGATTACTGGAACTCCTTATTTGACGATTTGGCAAGCTTTTACGGGGCAAAATATTATGGAAAAATTAAACGCTATTGAAGCCATATTTGAGAAGGCTCACGCCCAGAAACGTACGGCTTTGCTTGAGACCGAGGTCTATGAGATACTCGCCCTCTCCGGCCTGGCCGTCCCAAAGCGCTTGTTTTATCCCCTGGCGGATCTTGATCCTTCCGCGGCCGCCCTTGATATAGTGTCCAGGCTTGAGGGCCGGGATGTTGTGATGAAAATCGTTTCATCCGGCACACTGCACAAGACCGAGTCCGGCGGCGTGAAGATACTGTCCCGCGAAAAAGACTCCGTGGAGACGGCGCTCAGGGGTATGCTGGAAAAATTTCCGGGCGTTGAGGGTATTATGGCCTGCGAGTTCGCCGAACATTCACCCTTCGCGCTGGGCGAAGAATTGATGCTGGGCGCCAGGTCCGACGACGCCTTCGGCCCCGTAGTTACGCTGGGCGCCGGCGGCACCAACGCCGAGGGTTTGACCGCGTCACTTAAGCCCGGCACAAGCCCGGCCATCGCGCCAGTGGAATTTATATGTAACGGGGCCGGGTGGCAGAATTTTTTGGACAAGTCCTGGATCTGGCAATATACCGCGGGCAAGGTTCGCGGCGGGAAACGCATCGCCAATGACGGCGAGATGATAAACTGGCTGGAATCTTTCGCCTACATTATGAAATATTTCCGCGACGGCGGGGCTTCAAAATTCGCCATTGAAGAATTTGAAGTGAATCCGGTGGCGGTCTCAAAAGGCCGCCTGGTGGCGCTTGACGGAGTGCTCCGCTTCCGCCCCGCTCAAAATAAAGAGCGCGCGCGCCCGTCCAAGAAAGGCGTGGCCGGACTTTTAAGTCCGCGCGCGGTGGCGGTGGTGGGTGTGAGCGAAAAAAAGATGAACATGGCCCGCATCATCTTAAATAACATCGTTAAGGCGGGTTTTGACATCAAGCGGGTCTATGTTATAAAGGAGGGGTTGGCCGAAGTTGACGGGGTGAAGTGCTACGCCGATCCCAAAGATCTGCCTGAGACGGTGGATATGTATGTTGTGGCGGTGCCTTCGCCCGAGGTTCCGGAAGTCCTGGCCAGGGCGGGAGCATCCGGCAAGGTTAACGGCGTGGTATTGATTTCAGGCGGGATGGGCGAGAAAGCCGGCAGTGAGGATGTGGGCGCAAGCGTGGTGCGGGCCATAGCGAAGGCTAAAGAAAAAAACCCGGATTTTGTCCTTAGCGGCGGAAATTCGCTGGGCATAGTGCTTCCCCGCTCAATGGTAAATACGCTTTTCATACCGGAATATAAAATGGATTATCCGCTGGGTGAAAACCCGCATATCGCCAAGACCGCTTTTGTCAGTCAGAGCGGCGCTTTTGTCATTTCTTCGCTCAGCAAAATGGCGTGGCTTAAACCCGCGTATAGCGTTACCGTCGGCAACCAGCAGGATGTAACCGTTGTCGATTATGTCGAGAGGCTTTGTGAGGAGGAAGAGATCAAAGTCCTTCTGGTGTATCTGGAAGGTTTCAAGTACGCTGACGGTCTGCTTCTGGCTAAAGTCGTGGAGAAGGCGCGCGAAAAGGGAAAATTGGTGATAATCTACAAGGCCGGCAGGACGGCGGTAGGGCAGAAGGCTGTCATGGGCCATACAGCCTCGATCGCCGGTGATTATATGGTGACCAAAACAATACTGGAAGCGGCGGGCGCGCTGGTGGCTGACAGCTTTGATGATTTTAACGATCTCGCCGTCATGGCCTGCTATTTTTCTAACTTCAACATCAGGACAAGCAATACTTTTTTTATGAGTAACGCCGGATTTGAGTCCGCCGGCATGGCTGACGGCGTCGGAGGGCGTATCACGGTCGAGATGAAGGATGAGCGGCTTATCGGAGATATGCGCGCGGTCCTGAAGGAGTTCAGGCTTGACGGGATCGTTGACGTGAAGAATCCGATGGACGTGACGCCCATGGCTCCTGACGCCGCCATCGGGCCTCTGACCGATATGGCGCTGGGGTCAAAAGAATTCGGGGCAGTGGTGCTCGCGATGGTGCCGCTTACCCCCGCCATGAACACCCTGCCGAAGGGACGCGGCGATCATCCGGACGCGTTTGAGCGCTCTTTTCTTAAACATACCTCCGAACATGTCCAGCAGGAGGGCAAACCTCTGATCTTCTGCGTGGCGGCCGGGGCGAGATATGATCTGTACTGTGATTACGCGATGGAGCTGGGGATTCCCGTCTTCCGCTCAGCGGACCGCGCTGTATATATTTACGGCAAATACCTGGAATATATCATGGGCTAACCTGGAAAACCTAAGCCGCTTTATTGAGAATGCTCTCAATCTCCGTCCGGGTGTAATCTATTCCCCATTTGCTTATAAGTCCCATCACGTTTTCCGCTATCTTCGGAATATCCCGTGCCGGTATATCCGCGTCTGAAAGGCGGGTGGGCGCGCCGATCTTCCCCGACCAGGCCTCAAAGGCCGCTATTGTTTCTTCGGCTGTCCTGACTCCGAACACCGCCGCGCCGAATTTTTCCAGCCGCGCGGGTCCGTCCTTCCTCAGGTGGTGTTTAAACCAGGCCGGGATGACTATCGCCAGACCCGCGCCGTGCGCTATATCGTACAGCGCGCTGAGCGAATGCTCGATGGCGTGATTGATGAAGCTCGTGCCGCCGTAGCCCAGCGATTGCAGGCCGTTTAAAGCCATAGTGGCCGACCACATCATGGAGGCGCGCGCGTTATAATCTCTCGGATCTTTCAGAATTCTTTCGGTTGAAGCGATAATAGAGCGCGCCAGGGCATGCGTAATCTCGTCGGTAACTATGACGTCTCTGTCCGTGGTTGAAAAATATCCCTCGATAAGATGGGACAGCGCGTCCACCGCGCCGTAAGCCACCTGTGTTGCAGGGAGGGTCATGGTGGTTTCCGGGTCAAGAATAGAAACTCTGGGGAAAAGCGCGGAACCCATGGCGGAGAATTTTTCTTTTGTCGCCTCATTAGTTATCACGCAACCTGAGTTCATTTCGGAACCGGTAGCGGGAATTGTCAGCACGGTGAAAAGCGGCAGCGCGTCTTTTATGCCGGCCTTGCCGCTAAAAAAATCCCACAAATCCCCGCTGTACGCGGCGCCGGCCGCTATCGCCTTGGCCTCGTCTATCGCTGAGCCGCCGCCGGCCGCGATAACAATGTCGCAGCCGTTCTCTCCGGCTTTTTTTACGCCTTCGCGTGCGTGGCTCAGAACGGGATTGGGTTTTACGCCGGCGTGCTCGATCACGGTTATGCCGGCGGCGGCAAGCGAGGCGGAGACCGCGTCGTAGACGCCGTTCTTCTTTATGCTTCCCCCCCCATAGACCAGCAGAGCTTTTTTACCGGCCCGGGAAGCCTCAGCGCCGAGCTTGGCTATGGTTCCCTTTCCGAAGATTATGCGGGTGGGATTATGAAAAGTGAAATTCTGCATCTGATTCTCCTTTGCGCTGTTCAGGTCTACACAAGTTTACAAATTTTGCCGAGAGAGAAGAAAGGCGCGCCGCCTTTTTGTTATTTTATAGAATATAACCATGGAACGTAATCTCAGGATACTGCACCTCAGCGAAAGTTTCGGCTGGTCCGGCGGCGCCGCCCAGGCTCTCGCCCTGGCCGTTCAGCTCGAGGCCAGGGGCCACAAAAATATGCTCGCGGCCCCGGAGGGCGGCGACCTGTGGAAAAAAGCGGACGTGGCCGGTTTGGAACTTTATAATTTCAGGCCCGGGCGTGATTATGATCTGCCCTGCGCCTATAAACTGGCTCATCTGATAGAACGCTGGAAGCCGGACGTTATTCACGCCCATCATCCCAAAGCTCACGCCATGGGCCTTATCGCGAAAGCGATAACCCGCCGCAGGCCGGTTTTTGTCGTCACGCGCAGGGTATCCCACCCGCTTATAAAAACTTTCTTCGCCCGCCTCAAGTACAAAAGTTCCCTCGTCAACGGGTATATCACGGTGGCTGAAGCCATACGCGCCATGTTTCTGGCTTACGGTATCGCCGCCGATAAGGTCCGGACAATTTACAGTGGCGTTGATACGGCGCGATTTAAGCCCTGCCCGCCCAGTGAACGGATAATCAAAGAGCTTGGTCTTCCTCCTGGGGTGCCCGTGGTTGGATTAGTGGGCAATTATAGTTTTGATAAGGGGCAGCGCGTTCTTATAGAGGCGGTTTCCCGGCTTATGGGCGAAAGGAAGAAAATTATTCTGCTGCTGGCCGGCAGGGATACGGATTCCGGCGAGGTGCGTGAGCTGCTGACTCAGAAAGGCGTTCCGCCGGAAAACACTAGGCTTCTGGGCTTAAGGCAGGATGTGCCGGAGATATTATCGGTGCTGTCCGTAAGCCTTAACTGCGCCATCAAGGGAGAGGCTTTAAGCGGTTCCATCCGCGAGTCAATGGCGATGGGCGTCCCGGTCATAGCCAGCGATATATCGGGGAACGGGGAGTTGGTGCGGACTAATGAGACCGGTATGTTGTTCCCTCCCGGAGACGACACCGCCCTTTATGTCCGGCTGAAACAAGCGCTGTCAGATACCGGCGACATTCGCGCCATGGCGGAGCGCGGTCTTGCCCTGGTGCGCGCGGACTTTACCGCGGAAGTCATGGCCCGCAAGACCTTCCTCTACTACCGCGAACTCCTGACACGGATCTAAAGCGGTTATCGTTCAAGGATCAGCAAAAGTCCCCGCGCAGATATTTTTGCCTTTCTTTTTCAGGGAAATGTTCTATGGCGTAACGCAGCGCCGTCCTGGGGAGGCGGGCGTAGCTTGTCCTTAAAAATATCTTCAGGATATCAGGGGAACATCTTTTCCCAATTTCCCGCAGCATCCAGCCGGTGGCCTTGTGCATGAGGTCATGCTTATCTTCCAGAACTTCTTTCACAAGTTTCAACGTCAAGGCGCTTTCGCCAGCTTTTATGTAGCGGAAAGTAGCCAGCAGGGCTATGCGGCGCTCCCAGAGCGATTTTGACCGGATTAACCGGAACAGCGGCTGTTTATTCTTATCTTCAAGCCAGGCGCCGACGATATGCTCCGCCGAGAGATCCACCAGGTCCCAGTTGTTTATGAAGCTTGTATGTGAAAGATAAAGCCGGAAGATGCGGTTTTTGTCGGCAATATTACCGCTTTTATATTTCTCCTTCAATATGAGCAGCGCCGCCAGGCGCTCTTCGTGGAACGGGGAACGGAGCAGGGTGGAGGTTTGTGTGAGCGTCAGCAGACCGGTATATTTTTTGGCTATCAGGCGGATCCCCGGCACTGTAAGCCCGAGGAACCTGTCGCCTTCCGCATACTCACCGCGGCCGGTCTTGAAAAACCGGCGCAGTATCTTAGCCTTGAGCGGGTCGGCCTCTTTGCCGAACTCCGCTTCCACCGCCTTTAACCAGTTAAAGGTTTTCATATGAACCTATGGCTGGATAAGCGCTATATCAATTTGCTCTGGAAGAACCAGGCCAGGCTCAGGAAAGCGGTGAATCCCACCACATCCGTGATCGTGGTCAGCACAATACCTGAAGAATGCGCCGGGTCAAAACCGAGTTTTTTCATGGTCAGCGGTATGAGCGCTCCGCTGAGCCCGGCGACTACAAGGTTAACCAGCATTGCAGCCCCGACCACCAGTCCCAGATAGGGGTTTCCTTTCCAGATCCAGACTGCTAAAGCGGTCACCAGGCCTGTGGCCGCGCCGTTCACGAACCCCACCCAGACCTCGGTCATAACCATCTTCATCGCGCTTTTGGGCTCGATCTCGCGCATTATCATTCCCCTCAGGACAACCGAGAGCGTCTGTGTGCCGGCGTTGCTGCCCTGCCCGGCCACTATCGGGAGAAAAACGGCCAGCACTGCCACTTTTGCTATCAGACCTTCAAACATAGCCACTACGGCGCCAGCCAGGAACACGGTGGCCAGATTGATATGCAGCCAGGGCAGGCGTTTTTTTATCTTAAATTTAGCCGGAGAATAAACGCGCTCTTCGGCGCTGGCGCCGAATAATATCTGAAGGTCCTCCGTGGCCTCCTCCTCGGTGGAGGCGATGATGTTCTTCGTGTTGACGGTGCCGATTATGCGGCCGGTCTCATTCACCACAGGCACGGCGAGGTAATGCTTCCTTGAGAACATAACTACCAGTTCTTCCCGGTCGGTGAAAGGCGCGACTTTGACCACGTCCTTGATCATAATCTCCTCAACATGCGCGTCGAGCGGAGCCAGCAGGAGATCTCGCATATTAAGCACGCCTAGCAGCACATTTGAGTCGTCCACAACGTAGCAGTAGGCGGTGGGCAGGTGCTTTTTCGCTATCTGGCGCAGCTTGATTATGACTTCTTTTACCTTCATGTCTTTGCGGAAGGAAAGAAAATCCGTGTGCATCATGCGCCCGGCGCTCTCTTTGGGGTAAGCCAGTATCTCGGCCATATCCTTGGAAAAATCGTGGGCAAGCAGGGGAATAACAGCTTTTGAAAAAGCAGGATTGAAGCGGCGGAAGACGTCGGCCGCGTGATACTTGCCCACATTCAGCAGGATGGAGGCCGCCTCCTCTTTGGAATTTTTTTCCAGCAGTTGCGCGGCGGTCAGAGGCGGCAGGTGCTCAAGGCACTGGGCCGCGATGGCTGACGGCAATTCTTTCAGCACTTGCGCCGCGTCAGCGGCGGCAAGAGTTTCAAGCGCCTGGGCCGCTTTATGCGGGTCGCTCTGTATAAATTTCTTTACTATCTCGATGGCCGCTTCTTTTTTTTTCATATTAGGGATCCTGTATATTTATCGCGCGGTTGAATTGTTTTGCATCTGAACGGCTTTGTCTCTTTCTGCCCGCCGCGCTTACCGGGCCGCCCGCCTGAGCCTGTCCATTATCGCCCTGCCAAGACCGGTCGACGGCACCGCCTCAGCCAGAATAATATCCACGCCGGCCCTGTCCAGCTTGTGAAGGTGAGAAAATAAATTTGCCGCGGCTTCAGCCAGATCCCCGGTACGCGAAAGGATCTCGGCGCGTTTTACCGGGAGCGCCGGTTTTGACTTGAAAGCCAGATAGCCGTATTTAAGGCCGGCCTTAAGTTTTAGCGGCGCTTTTTTTATGACGCAGAGCCGGGCGCGCGGAGAATAATGCTTCTTCAGCTGGCCGGGCGATATAGGGCGTTTTCCCCCTTTTAAAGCGGTGTTCAGCGGCCCGGTCACCAACTCTATCTCTTCCCGGGGCAGACCTCCGTGACGCAGTATCAGAAAGGCACCGTCAATCAGCGCCAGGACGGTTGATTCCACGCCTATGCGGGTCGGGCCGCCGTCGAGGATCATATCCGGACCGCCTTTAAGCTGGTCGCGCGCGTGGCTGGCGGTAGTAGGGCTTAAAGATCCGAAGCTGTTGGCGCTGGGCGCGGCCACCGGGGTTCCCGCTTTTTTTATCAGCGACATCGCCACGGGATGTGACGGCATACGCAAGGCTACCGTTTCCAGCCCGGCCGTAACTATGTCCGGAACTATCCTTTTTTTAGGCAGCACCAGGGTCAGGGGGCCCGGCCAAAAACGCGTCATCAGGGCTTCAGCCCCGGCGCTTACCCGCGCGAGGGTCCTGGCCTGCCGGATGGATGATACGTGCACGATCAGAGGGTCAAAATGCGGCCTTTTCTTGATTTCAAATATTCTGGCTACCGCCTTGGCGTTCAGGGCGTCGGCCCCCAGTCCGTAAACGGTCTCGGTCGGAAAAACCACCGTCCCGCCCGCGCGGATCAGCGCGGCGGCTTTTTTTACAGAGGCCTCGGAGGTTTTTATAAAAAGGGTCATCTGTATGATTTTATGATTTTAACAGGCGGGAAACAAACTAGCCGATGTGCGTCTGTCGGCTTCGAATCTCTTTGCGGATGTCCGAACATTAAAAAACCCGGCCAAAAATAGGCCAGGTTTTTAAAACTTCGGAGCTTCAGGGTTAAAGTTCGACACTTCTTCGCGTCACATCCCGAGGATTCATTATAATACCGCTTTCGATCTGTTACCTAGAACGGAAATACTACACTTTTTTAAGCAGATAGGCGTGCGCCGATAGCCCGGCGCCGAAGGCCAGCATCACCACCAGTTCCCCAAGGCGCAGTCCCTCGCGCTCCATCTTCTCAAGGATGAACCAGACCGTGGCCGAAGACATGTTACCCAGTTCGGAAAGCACTTTACGGGTACAGCGCAGGTCGCCTTCACGCAGGCCAAGTTTCTCTTGCACGGCCTTTATGACATTTTCACCGCCGGGATGGACGGCCCAGCGTCCTATGTCCCCGCGCCCCAGGCCGTTGGCGGCCAGCAATTCATTCACTAGCTTCCCCGCTGTTTGCGCGGCAAGGCCCGGCAGCCTGGCCGAAAGTTGGTTATGAAGCTGCCCGTTCCGGTGCACGAAGCGTATGTCCTCCCTGTATTCCGGCGCGAACCGGGAAGCCGAGGCGACCAGCGCGAAGCCGCCGGGCTTGGCGCGCACCACGGCCGCGGCCGCCCCGTCCCCGAAAATGGCGTTGGAAATTATCAGACTGGCGTCGTCGCCCATCTGGAAAGTGCAGCTGCAGATCTCCACCGACACGCTGAGCACCCCGCCCGGGCTCTCCGCCGCCAGCGCGCCCGCCAGCTGCAGGTTGGGCACCGCGCCGCCGCAGCCGCTGCCCACCAGGTCGTAGGCTTTTATCGAACGGCTTAGGCCAAGTTCCTCTATAAGGTAGGTGGAAATACCGGGGCAAACATAGCCCGTGCAGGTATTCAGCACCAGCCCGGATACTTCGCCGGGGTCGAGCCCGGTCTTCTTCAGCGCGCCCCTGGCGGCCTCGGCCGAAAGTCTGAGCGCCCAGCTCTTGAACCGCTCCGCCCTCTTGTCCGGGTCCTCGTCCACCAGCCCGCTTGGGTCCGCGAAAGCGAAGCGCCGGCTTTTCACCGACGGGTGCGCGAAGACCTGCTCCAGCAGTTTTATCGTGCCGGGCCTGAGCCTCCCATTATAATGGGCTTTCAGGAAGGCCGAGCCTTCCGCCTGCGTTATGGTCAGCGGGGGCAGCGCCGTAGTGATCCCGTCCACAAAACAATCTTGAACTTTCATGCGTTCACTCCCAGGCTCATTAACCCCCGCCGTAAATGGCGGGTATGCTTCCACAAAGGCTGCTTGACGCCTGCAAAATGAGCCAGCGCGTAAAGACCGGAAAGGTAAGGCAGCGCCAGCGAATCGGAGTTTATGAAATTCATATTCTCGCGCGTGGCCGCGGCCAGCGTCTCGAGCAGCCAGGCCTTGTCGATGGCGGGTGAAAGGTAAAAAACGGGCTCGAGCATTTCGGCGGGCGTCTTAGTCAGCGAGCCCTCGTGCCTGGCGGCGGCTTCGAGCGGCGTGCCCGGATACATGCGCACCCCGGCGTTAAAGAACACGCTGTCCGAAGTCCGCACGCGCTGCCTGGCAAAATCCAGCGTGCGCGCAACCGTCTCTTTTGTTTCACCGGGGCCGCCCACCATGAAGATCCACATGCACGGGATGTCGTGGCGCGCCACCGCGGCCGCGGCCCGCGCCAGGTGCTCCAGCCTATAATTCTTGCCGAGCGCGGCGAGCACCCCGTCGTCGGCGCTTTCCGCCGTTATGCCGATGCCGGCGAACCCCGCGCGCGCCATCGCGCCGAGCAGGGCGTCGTCCGTGAATTCAGGGTTCAGTTCCATTGTATGAAAACGCGCGCCGGTCCTGTTAGCGGACAGCAGCGAGCAGAGTTCCATCGCGTGCGCGTGCGGCGAATTAAAAACGTTGTCCACGAACTCTATGTCGCGCACCCCGCCTGCGACCAGCTCCCGCACCGCCCGCAGCGCCTCCGCCGGCGGGCTGAGCCGGTAGGCTTTGCCCTCGCCCACCGGATAAGTGCAGTACACGCAGCCGAAAGGGCAACCGAGCTTGGTCTTCAGAGGGGCGGAGGTCATGTGCCGCGCGTAGGCGCGCAGGTCCAGCCAACGGCCGAATTCCGGAAAAAGACCGCTGCCGGAAGGAACTGAAAGGTCCAGCGGGTTCGCGGAATATTCCCCGGCCGTTATCACGCCCGTTCCGGGCACGGAAAGAGGGTCGCCGCCGGACGCGAGAACGGCCAGCAGGCGCGGGAACACCGCGGCCGCGTCGCCAAGCACACAGCAATCGGCCCCGCTGCGGCGCAGCAGGGCTTCGGGCATTACCGCCACCGCGGCCCCGCCCAGCACTATTTTTGCCCCGCAGGTCCGGCGCGCCAGCGCCATCAGCGAGGCCGCATCGCCGGGATAGAAGACGGGGGTCCTGATATCGTTGTTATCGATATTGCGCAGCGAGAAGCCGGCCACTTCGGGGCGGAATTCCCGGCAGGCCCGCTCCAGCGCCCGGGCCGGATCTTTTTCAAACATCAGATCAAGGAGGCGCGTTTCATGCCCCGCGCCCAGCGCGGCCTGGGCGGCCACGCAGGCACCGTAAGGCATCACGGCCATCGGTTGGCGGCTGCGGTTCAGGGCGATGACGAGAACTTTCATTAAAATTTATAAATACTTTATTTTATCGCCGCGGGCTGCCCTTCGTCGGGCAGGCCGGCGGCGGAGTCCTTGAAAACCTTGACCAGTGCTTTGCGGCCTTCTTTGCCTTCCGGGCCGTAGCCTTTCAGAGTCTCGATCTCATTAAGTGCCGACTGAATATAGGTTTCGCCCACATATTCGCACGCTTCACACGGAATAAGGTGAGGAATATGGTGAGGAATAAGGTGACACACAACTTAATTAGCTGCCAATTAAGTTGTGTGTCACTTTATTCCCCCAGCCGATGTGCGTGTGTCGGCTTCGAATCCCTTTGCTGATGTCCGAATATTTAAAAACCCGGCTAGAAATAGCCAGGTTTTTAAATCTTCGGAGAGGAAGGGATTCGAACCCTTGATACGGGTTTACCCCGTATGCCGGTTTAGCAAACCGGTGCCTTCAACCACTCGGCCACCTCTCC
>CAIPTO010000038.1 GCA_903867985.1 uncultured Elusimicrobia bacterium
AGGGCGCTTTCATGGCCCCAACCGAGATACTCGCGGAACAGCACTACCTCACTTTCTTAAAACACCTTAAGGGGTTGGATGTCCGCTTCGCGGTTCTGACCTCGCGCGTAAAAGCCAAAGAGAAAAAAGATATTCTGGACCGTTTGGCCAAAGGCGAGCTGGACATCATCATCGGCACTCACGCCGTGCTTGAAGAAAATGTCAGGTTCAGGAACCTTAAACTTATCGTTGTGGACGAGCAACACCGCTTCGGCGTCAGGCAGCGCGCCGCGCTGCGCGGGAAAGGCGACAAAGCCGATATGCTCATCACTACGGCCACGCCCATTCCCCGCACGCTTTTCCTGGCGCTTTACGGCGACCTGGACCTTTCCGTGCTTACCGATATGCCGCCGGGCCGCAAGCCCGTCAAGACCGAAAGCGTGGATGAGGAAGCGGCAATCAAAGTCGTGCGCCTGGAAACCTCAAAACGCCGGCAGGCCTACATCGTTTATCCAGTTATAGAGGAATCGGAGATCAGGACCCTGAAGTCGGTAAAGGCCGAGTTTGAGCGCCTGAAAGACATATTTAAAGACCGCCGGCTGGCCATGCTGCACGGCGCCATGACGGGTTGCGAGAAAGAGCGGGTTATGAGTGAATTTACCGGCGGTAAAATAGATATTCTGGTGGCAACTCCCGTGGTCGAGGTGGGAATAGATGTGCCAAACGCCACTGTAATGGTAATAAATAACGCCGAAAACTTCGGTCTGGCCAGTCTGCATCAGTTGCGAGGGCGGGTTGGGCGCGGCCGCTGGGAGTCCAGATGCCTGCTGGTCGCTCACTCGTCCACTGAATACGGGGCGCAGCGCATAGAGGCCATGTGCTCCACTAATTCAGGTTTTGAGATCAGTGAAAAAGACAGTTATATGAGGGGTGCCGGCGAGGTTCTGGGAGTGCGCCAGCACGGGGACATGGAATTCCGCATAGCGGACCTGGCGCGTGATTCGGATATATTGAAACAGGCCATTGAAGACCGCGACGCGCTGCTGGCCGAAGACCCCGATCTGCTGAAATCCGAGAACGTCGGCCTGCGCTACAACCTCCTGAAGCTCTACCAGCAGAAATGGAATTTAATAGACCTTTCCTGAATCACGACAAAACACCTGAGGTCGGCGGGTTTATTTCCTGCGCATGTGCTTGGCGGCGGCTTTCGCCACTTCAAGGATCCCCGAGGTCTCTTTTACGTTTTTATCCCGGATAAGCTGGGCAAATTGCCGGGTAGCAGCGTAGATCGTGTCTTTGGCGGGGCCGGGGGCGGTTTCAAATAATTTGGCTACCGGAATTCTCAGGGCCTCGGCCAGTTTTTGTATGGTTTCAAGACTCGCCTTTCTGCCTTTAGTCTCAATATAGGCCAGAAAACTTGAACTTATCTGTGCCAGTTCGGCCAGGCGCTCAATGGTGAGCCCTGCCGTTTTCCTTTCCTCGCGAATCCTCTCTCCAACAATATCATAAATGCTTTGGGACATCCTTCCTCCACCGTCAAAACCGCAAGTTCGCCGCTATTGCGTACCTCTACAATTCTAAGGCTTCCATAAGTGTAAATCCATAATTCACCAGTGGATTCGGTTATTGACTTATAGTTGTTGTTTTTGTCTAATTAACACTGGTGGCCGTAAAATCCTTCTACGCGCCCGGAAACGGGGTTGGGAACCGGAAAAATGAATAAAAGAACCTGTCTGGTTCTCTCTTTTTTTGCCTTTTTATCAGCTTGTGCCGGTCCAAAACCGGCCAAGAGGAACATTTTTGTCTCCGATGAGCAGGGCATCATATCCAAAACCGGAGCCGTTGAGCGCGAGCTGGGCGCAGAAACCAGGGCCAGATCCGCGGGAAGCGAACCTGCTTTTGATCATAAACCAGAGTCGGCCGGCGAAAGCGTTAAAGTCATAAAGCAGACTTCCGGTGAATTTGAGTTTGAGGCCTCAGGCCAGGGAGTAAGCACCAAATACGAACGCCCCATCGACGCTGAAAAGCGCGCCGAGGAAGACGCCTTATCAAAAGCTGTGCGGGAATCCGGCGTAAATATCTATTCCGGCTTCCAGAATGTGATGGAAGAGACCGTTAATGCCGGCTATTCGTTTATAGGTAAATATATTAATGTCTGGTCCAACGCCCTGGTATCTTATGAAAGATCTGCCCCGGCCGCCTGTTCGCTTTCCGGGGATGTTTATAAATGTGTCGTGAAAATACGCGGCAAAGTGTATTTTAAGGGCGACCCTGACCCCAATTTTGAGTTGCAGGCCGCGTTGGGCAAACCTGCTTACTTTGAGGGGGATAATGTTAACCTGCGGGTGCGCCTGACCAAAGACGCCTATATAACCGTCCTGAATTGCGACGAGGACGGCAATGTCTCCCTTATTTTCCCCAACCGCCATGCCAGAAATAATTTTTTGGCTGCCGGAAAAGAGTTAAATATTCCGGACGATCTCCCTTTTCAGCTTAAAGCCCTGCTGCCGCAAGGCCGGCCCGAGACAGGCGAGATCTTGCATGTTATCGCCACTAAAAGCCAGCCGCTGGTTCTGTTGGACAGCCTTAAAGAGGAAAAGAGCGGCGGTTTTATAAGCTATTCGCTGGGCGGTGTTAAGGATCTGGTGACAAAGTTGTCCAGATTTAACCGCTCTGACTGGACACAACAGATAATAATTTACGGAGTAAAAAGTAAAAAATAACTGGAGGAAAAATGAAAAATACCGGAATCGTGTTATTGGCGGTTGTGATGCCGTTGTTGGCCGCTTGCGGGGGTAATAAAGTTATTGTCGGAAGCGAAGATCAGTTCGTGCAGGCCACTCCGTTCAAGGCTTTGGCGGAAGAGGCTGACGGGACCGTACTTACAGGTATAGGTACCTCTGAAAAGCGCTCAAACTTCACGCTTATGCGGGAAGCCGCGGTAACTTCAGCGCAGGCGGATCTGGCGCGCAAAGTACAGTCAAAGGTTGAGGCTGTCTGGAAACGCACTATGGCCGACTGGAGCGAATATAAAAAGACGGATTATAACGAAGCGATGTCCATAGAGGAAATGAAGACCATGCAGAAAAGCATAGTGGACACCGAACTGCGCGGCCCCTGGCAGAGCCAGGAGCTGGTGGATAAAGCCAGCGGCCGTTACTGGGTGCGAATATTGTACAGCGCCGCCACCGCCGAAAAATACGCCACGCAGCGCCTGAACAACGAAAATATCCTAAAAAAATACTTCATAGAAGCTCAGATAAAAACCGTGCAGGACGATCTGCAGAAAGACCTGGACTCCGTAAGGCAGAAAGAATCCGCCGACAAAGCGAAGATAGCCGAATTGGTGAAGTAAGTTGCGGGCCACGGTGTCAGGCTGCTTTTTGAAAAGTAGCCTGACACCCGGTTCCTTGCAGAACAGTATCAATAGATAAGGGCTTTCACAATGAATAAAAAATTTAAAAAAGTAGAAATTCCAAACCCTAAACGACATTATGTTAATGAGCCAAAAACAATCTCTGCCGAAGCAATTTCACTCAGCGAAAATGAGCGGATATTAAAAAGAGAGGATGGGCCTAATGGCGTTTATTATCTACACCAATACAAAAGCAAAGATAAATGGCGTAAGTGTTCAAAATGCGGAGACCTTTTGGGAAGACCGCCGCTTTCACGAGGCGGCACATGGCCCAGTGTTGAGAGTATTAAAGAGTCTTGCAGTATGTATGACAAGTACTGATTGTGTTGGCCGGGGTGGGGCCTAAAATTAGCATTTTAACAATATGACTGCGGGAAGAGAGAAGTTTATAGTTGCCAGAGTGCCAGATTGCGAAAAAGAAAGACGTGATTCCATTTCCCCGAACTAGGAATATCGGAGGTTATATATGCAAGATGAAATTAAGGAGAAAATAAAAAATTATTTCATAGATAGTGAAGAGGATAAATTTACCAAGTATAAAATAATAAAAAGCAAGCCTGTGGGCCTAGCTAAAGGTTTTTTCCAAATCATCCATGTTTCAGACAAGGAAACAAGTGCTATTTTCTTTAACTTCTTTTTACTAGGAATTGACTGGGGGAGTAGTGCTCCTTTTAATTTCCTATTGGTGTTGGATGACGATAAGCGTATTGCACTAACCGAGACCGTTGATACGGCGGGAGCTGTAGATATTGCAAGCGATACTGAGTGGGTAAGGGTATGTATTTCCATGGCAGATATGCTGGCTATTGCAAAAGCAAATAAGATTGAATACAGCCTGAGATACAGACTGCAAACTATAGAGGGAGTTTTGGATGATGCCGATAAGAATAGAATTAAAGGTTTTTATAATAATACATTTGACGGGAATTTTGAAAAGAAATGTCTGTATGATTTTATAGAAAGTGAAAAAGGTGGGTGCTATATAGCGACTATGGTGTATGGGAGCTATAGCCACCCGCAGGTG
>CAIPTO010000039.1 GCA_903867985.1 uncultured Elusimicrobia bacterium
AACACTTTCTCACTTACCTTGAAAGGGTCAACCGTGAAGAGTACAAAAAAGTAATCAAGCAATTAGGCTTAAGGAAATAATAACAATGACAGAACCCAAAATAGTCCGCCTTGAAGAAAAGGTCGGAGATAAGATAATTTCGTTCGAAACCGGGCTTCTGGCCAAGCAGGCCGGCGGCTCAGTAATGGCACGCTGCGGCGAAACCATGGTGCTGGCCTCCTGTGTACAGGCCAAGAAGCCCAAGGATAATCCGCCGGAATTCGTGCCCCTTTCAGTGGATTACAAAGAAAGGACATACGCGGCCGGCAAGATCCCCGGCGGCTTCTTTAAAAGAGAGGGAAAAGCCCGCGAGAAAGAAGTTCTGGCGTCAAGGCTTTCGGACCGAACTTTAAGGCCGCTGTTCCCGGAATATTTCAACACTGAAACCCAGGTGGTTTCCCTTGTCATGTCCAGCGACGGTCAGAATGACTCGGATGTGCTGGCAATAAACGCCGCGGCTGCGGCCGTGATGATCTCCGATATACCGTTCAACGGCCCTGTGGCCGCCGCCAGAGTAGGGAAGATAGACGGCAAATTCATCCTCAACCCGACTTTTGAGCAGCGTCAGGGAGCCGAGCTTGAGCTCGTCATCTCCGGCACTCTCAAAGGCATATTAATGTGCGAAGGCGGGGGCAAAGAGATTCCCAATACCGACCTGATCGCCGCCATGGAACTCTGCAAGCCGGAAATAGATAAGCTCTGTCATCTGCAGATAAAGCTCCGCGAAACCTGCGGCAAGCCCAAAACACTTGTGCCGATGCCCGCCATAAAACCGGAGATCAAAGCCGCTGTTGAAGCCAAAGGCAAGCCGGCTATTGAAAAACTCCTCTCGTCCTTCCCTTCCAAGGAAATTCTTGAAAGCACCATTTCCGAGGTCAAAGACGGCCTCATAAAAGAAATGGCCGAGAAATTCCCCGAAGAAAAAACCGTTTCCTTCCAGGTAAAGACCCTGATGGAAGAGATCATCTTCACCCTTTCAAGGGCGCAGATACTGGAAAAAAGGCTTCGCGCCGACGGCAGGAAAACCGACGAGATCCGCAATATAACCATGCAGGCCGGCTTCCTTCCCCGGACCCACGGTTCAGCCGTGTTCACCAGAGGCCAGACCCAGACCATGGCGACAGTGACCCTTGGTACCCCGGCCGACAAGCAGATCCTGGACGACCTGGAAGGCCGCTCCCTGGATAAATTCATGCTTCATTATAACTTCCCCGGCTATTCCACCGGCGAAGTCCGCCCCGACAGGGGCCCCGGCAGAAGAGAGATAGGCCACGGCGCGCTCGCCAAACGCGCGCTGACGCCGCTGCTGCCCTCAGAAGACTTATTCCCGTATACTATCAGGATCGTTTCCGACATCCTGGAGTCCAACGGTTCTTCGTCCATGGCCTCCGTCTGCGGCGGCTCGCTGGCGATGTTCGACGCGGGCGTGCCCATGAAAGCCGCCTGCTCAGGCATAGCCATGGGCCTCATCACCGACGGCTCAAAGCACGCCGTCATCTCCGACATCTCGGGATTTGAAGACCACTTCGGCGACATGGACTTCAAGCTGACCGGCACCAGGAAAGGCGTAACGGCTTTCCAGATGGACGTGAAACTAGCCACCGGCATACCGCTGAACATACTTGCCGAAGCTATAGAACAGGCGACCGCAGGCAGGAACCATATACTGAACCTCATGGAAAAGTATATGCCCGCCCCGAGAACCGACATATCCAAATACGCGCCCGGCATAGCCAAAATGCATATCGCTAAAGAAAAGATCGGGCAGTTTATAGGGCCGGGCGGAAAGAATATCCGCGGCATCATCGAGAAGACCGGCGCCGATATTGAAGTCGACGACGACGGCTCGATATTCATCTCCTGCACCGACCGGGCGAGCCTTGAGGCCGCCAAACAGATGGTGGGCTACTATACCATGGAAGTGGAGATAGGCGCCGTCTATACCGGCAAAGTGACCGGCATCAAGGACTTCGGCGCGTTCATCGAGATCCTTCCCGGCAAAGAGGGCCTGCTGCACATCTCAGAGATCGACACGCAGCGCATACAGCACGTGGAAGATGTTCTAAAAATGGGCGAAGAAGTCCAGGTCAAGGTCCTTGATATGGACAACAACGGTAAGATCAGACTCTCCAGAAAAGTCCTGCTGCAAGGCGGACGCCCGGTAAAATAAGCCCGTCAAGCCCCGGGGGTCCCCTAAAGCTCGAAGGGACCCCCCGGGGGGCTTAACCCGGATTTTATAGGAGGACATAAGGACCTTATGAAAAAAACCAGTCTCGAAACCAATCCTAAAAAACTTGATACCGCTTTTGAACAGGTGCAGAAGTTCTACCAGTTCATGAACGTTAATAAATTGGAGGTCGTAGAGTTTTCAAAAGATGCGACCTACATTAAACTGGTGCGCAAGCATAATCAGACAGTGCAACCCATACCAATTTTCGCAGCCCATGCGCCCGCCCATACGGCAGGCGAGGCTAAACCCGCGCCAGCTGCCCCGCAGACCCCTGAAGGGGAAACAATAAAAGCCCCCATGTCCGGTATCTTTTACCGGGCGCCCAGCCCGTCCAGCCCTCCCTACGTAAGAGAAGGAGACGACGTGAAAGAAGGCCAGGTTATATGCGTCCTTGAGGCCATGAAGGTCTTCAATGAACTTAAGGCCGAACAGGATTGCATAATAGAAAAAGTGCTGTCCGAAAACGGCAAACCCGTAGAACCCAACCAAAATCTGTTCCTCATAAAGAGGAAATAATGAACGAAACAGCCAAATTCACGGATACGATAGCCCAAACCGCCGATAAGGTAGCCGAACTTCTTAAAGGCGGAGGGGAAACAACTTCGTGGGATATCAAACTAAAGCTTCATCTTTCCAGTTCCGCTCTTTACCTGGCGCTGGGCTGGCTTGCCGCTCAGGGCAAGATTAACATGTATCCGCAGGACCTCAACTTTAAAATAAAACTCGTTTCGGGGCAATAGATCAAACCAGTTCTCAACTTCGCCCCGTCCAATGCTTGCGCAGGTGCCGTATCAAGGCTATGACTATCAGACGGCCTTTTGGAGCAAAGATTCTTTTATGTCGGAAATCAACAGGACCGGGCCAAAAGAGCGGGGCTTCATTAAAAACAGGTTTGCGGCGTCCGCTAAGAAGAAACCGGGCGGTCTCTCCTACGTTATATATTGGCTGTTGTCTTTCTCTTTCAGTATCTGGCTCATCTGGCTGGTCTTCAGCTCCGCCGCCGAATCCTCCTGGATAGGCGGTCCCGTCAAAGCGGCGCTCGTCGGCTTTCTGGGCCAGACCGCATACTTCTTCCCATTCATCCTCCTCTACGGCCTCGTGGCCATCCTTACCAAACTCAATAAGCCTCACAAGGGAGTAATGACCCTCACCTTGGGTGCCTTCATGCTGCTGGGATCCATCTCATCGATAATCGACCTGCTCGGTTCCCGCTTCGGCGCCGAAGTCTTCGATGGGGGCTGGCTTGGCTACGCCCTGGAGGGGGTGCTCGCAAAAATGTTCGGTTCTTTGGGTGCCGCGCTCTTCTCCGGCGTCATATTATTCGCGGGCCTGCAGCTCCTATTTAAGATCTCCTGGCTTCGGGTCTACAAAACTGTTTCTTCCGCCATAGCGGACGATTATCGTCATTGGGCCGCGGCCCGAAAGGAACTAAAATCAAAACTGAAACTTATTTCTGACAAGGAAGTCGCCGAGGGCCCCGCCTACGAAGCACGCCCTATACATGAACCGCCGCCCGCGCCAAAAAAAGACGAGGCCCCCGCGCAGCCGCCGGCGCCGCTGATAGTCCGGACAGCTACCGAGGCACCTGCCCATAAAGAAAAAGATCCTAAAGCCTCCGCGCCGGCGATTCACAAGATGCAGACACCCGACACCGCCGATAAACCAGCGGTCCACGCAAAAGTGGACGGACATTTTAAGGATTTCAAGTTACCGTCCACCAGTCTACTTGAAGAACCATCAAAACAGGGTTTTGTCGGACCCACTAACGATGAGATAACCGCTTCCCAGAATCTGCTCGCGGACACCTTCAAAAGCTTCGGGATATCAATAACCGTCTCGGGCGTTTACCCGGGACCGGTCATCACACGCTACGAAGTTACTCCTGCGCCAGGGGTCAAGATCAGTTCCATCGTCTCGCTTTCCAACGACGTGGCGCTGGCGATGAAAGCCTCCGGCGGTATACGCGTCATAGCCCCGATTCCCGGCAAGTCGGCGATAGGCTTTGAGATCCCGAATAATAACCGCGCGAAAGTAACGCTTCGGGAAGTACTGGAGAGTTCCACCTTCAACGAACGCAAAGACTCATTACTGTTCGGTATAGGCCGGCACGCGGAAGGCTCCATCGCCGTGGCGAACCTTGAAACCATGCCGCATCTTCTGGTTGCCGGCGCGACAAATAGCGGCAAGAGCGTCTTCATGCAGGCGCTGATCCTTTCGATCATCTACCGCAAAACCCCCGACGAAGTCAAATTCCTTTTCATCGACCCCAAAAGGCTGGAGTTAACATTCTACGAGGACATACCATATCTCTATGACCCCAAAGAAACGCCCGACAAAGTCTCGGTAGTCACAGACCCGAAAGAAGCGGCAAAATCTCTGCTGGCCCTCACCCGCGTCATGGAGAAGCGGTATATTAAATTTGAAAAGGCCAGAGTCAAAAACATAGCGTCGTACAACAAATGGGCCGTCGCCAACGGCGAGCCGACCGAATACTATATCGTAGTAGTAATAGACGAACTGGCGGACCTGATCCTCCAGGTAAAAAATGTCGTAGAGGATGCGATCCAGCGTCTGGCGCAGATGGCCCGTGCAGTGGGAATACACCTGGTTCTGGCGACCCAGCGGCCTTCAGTAGACATTATTACCGGAGTCATTAAGGCTAACCTGCCGTCCAGAGTGGCGCTACAGGTGACCTCAAAAACAGATTCACGCGTAATACTGGATACGCCCGGCGCCGAATCACTCATCGGTCGCGGCGACCTGCTGTATCTTGCGATAGACGCCCAGAAACCGGTCCGCATCCAGGGGGCCTATGTTTCAGAAGAAGAAATACGAAAGGTGGCAGATTATCTGCGGGCCCAAGCCAGACCAAATTACCTGCCCCTCGTAGAGGATGAAGAAAAATCCATGAGCGGCAGCGGGGGAAGTTCTGAGGAACTGGTCAACGCAATGCGCCTCATCCTTGAGCGCCGCCGGGTGTCACAGGATCTCCTAAAGGCCCATTTCGGCTCCTCGGCAAGAGCTACCAACCTTTTAAGCATACTCGAAACCAATGGTTTCATACGCAAACCGGAAGGTTCTAACCGCTGGGAAATAGACTTCGACAAAATCGGCGCCCATGTTGACGCGGAGTCTTGCGCCCCTGACATCCAGGCCATGGAAGAAGAAAAGGGGAATCTGCAATGAGACACTTAACCGCTATAGCCGCGTTAACCGTAATGATGGTCTGCACCGCACAGGCCGGAGAAGTCAAAAAACCAAGACCCTCCAAACCGGCAGGGAAACCAGCGGCGAAAGTGTCAAAATCTACGCAAACAATAAGACATGAACTCCCGGCCGCGGCGGCGGAAAGTGAAGAAACAAACCTTGAAAACGCCGTAATCGCCGGACTTAAGGACTGGGACGCGAAACTTTTGACACTAAGAACCCGTTTCACGCAAGAAGTTGATTTTTCCGACGCCGGCTTAAAACAACATGTTGAAGGCGTGCTCAGCTACATGAAACCGGACCTGCTAAAAATAGAGCACATTAAACCGGCTCGCCAGCTGGTTTACACCGACAAGAAAGAGCTATGGGTCTACAAACCCGAAGATTCCCAGGCCGTGCGCACTTCATGGAACGCATGGAAAAAGAACCAGAGCAGCAATTTTTCCGGCATCATGGACTTCGGCAACTACGCCGCTCTTACTGAAAAAAACAATGTTAAGGTCAGCAAGGATTCAGCCGCTCCTTATTACATAACCTTAATCCTTACCGGCAAAAACAACCCCGGGGCGTACACCCTTACGCTGGCACTGTCTTCTACCGACTATTTTCCCGCAGAGGCCGCCCTCACCGTGGAAAATACAACCATCAGGACCAGATTGGAAAACCCTGAAAAGAACGCCTCACTTGATAAGGCGCTCTTCAGGTTCGTCCCGCCCAAAGGCACAGAGGTACTTGAGTTCAACAACTAACGCTGCAGCAAGACAGTGCGGAAGTTGGTACCGGAAAAGATACACTATGAAAGACACGGGAGTTATGCCGGCATATTCACCTTTTAATACTATCTCGCTGCCGCGCTGTCCCGCTGCCGCGCTACCTTTATGACCCTAGCCAATCGCATAACGCTCATGAGGATACTCCTGAGCCTTATAATATTTTTTTTGATATTCTATCGCAGCTTCTGGTCCGTAATAATCGCCTTTATACTGCTTACAGTCGCCAGCATTTCCGACTATGTGGATGGCGTTATTGCCCGCCGCACCCGGACAACTACGCGCTTCGGCGCTATCGTTGACCCGCTGGCGGACAAGATACTGATCATGTCGACTTTTCTCGCTTTCGCCTCCATTCGCGACCTGACTATACCACTATGGGCGGTCTTTATAATCCTGCTGAGGGAATTCACCATTTCCACGCTGCGGGTACTAGCCGCCCTGAACGGAGAAGTTATGAAAGCAGAAGCAGCCGGCAAGTTCAAGACGGCCGTGCAACTGACCTCCGCGTTTATTATCATGGCGCTGCTGGTACTCAAAGCCTGGCTGCGAAAGCATCCTATAGACCTGGACTGGCTCATATGGCTAAGCGGACATTCAGGACAGATTTCCCATAACCTCACAGTTATCACCGCCCTGATAACGTTTATAAGCGGGATTATTTACCTTTACAATCACCGTGAACTTATCAGGAAATCCTGGAGTGAGAAAAAAGCGTGATGCCCTCCCGACCGCGCTCGCGAATACCGGGAATGAGTTTTGCGGAGAAACTAATCGAGTTCCTGGCCACCGGATTTTTCATAAGTCTCATCCCGGAGAGACTGACGGGGTTCAGGAAATTTACCGGGGCCGGATTCATGGGTACAGCTCTGGCTTTCCTGATGTTGCCGCTTCTGCCGGCAGGCTATACGGCGTACGGAGTTTTTCTTGCGATATTTATTATTTTCTCCGTAAAGGTCGCGGACAGAGCGTCCCGAATATACGGCACTCACGATGACCCCCGCATTGTGATAGACGAAATCGCCGGTTACTGGATAGCGGCGGCGTTCATGGAGCGTACAATTTTTTCCTTAACAACCGCGTTCATTTTTTTTAGAATATTAGATACCCTAAAGCCATGGCCCATAAAAAAGTTGGAACAAAATCTGGCCGGGGGCTTTGGGATAGTGTTCGACGACGCTCTGGCGGGACTGGAAGCGAACCTGCTTACCAGACTTTTGATGTTTTTTTGGATTGGCAAGTTCTAACTGATAATATGAAAAAAACACTCTACGCAGCCTTTCTCCTGTGCATCCCCTTCTCCGGCCCCGCCACCGCGCAGATGATGCAGGTGATTCCTGCACCCAGCACCGCCACTCTGGAAGGGCTGTCACTTTCCACCGCCCCTTATTTCCCGCAAGCGGCTAAACCCGGCATGCCGTCCAAACCCGCGCAATATGAGGAAACCAGGGTGCCTTTAAGCGGCATCGTGCTCATGCCGACAGCCTATCGCGGCCGGGGGAAAAATTCCATAGGCCTTGGACTTGATTTTAACGCCGCCTATTACATAGGCCGCCTTTACGGGAAAAACAAGTACGACTGGACCATAGAGAAAACCAACTATCTGGATCGCATTGGATTTTGGATGCTCAGCGCCGACACCAAAATGCTCATTCAGACCGAGGGAAGCTGGCGCCCGGCCGTGGCCTCCGGTGTGCAGGGCATTTTCATGTTCCGCGACGCGCCTCAACCGCCTATCGCCGGAACTTTTAATCTCACGGTTAAAGCCACCGGCAAGAAAACCGATACTTACGCCAACGCCTATATCGTTCTGACAAAGCGTCTCCACCCCAAATTCATCGTGAACGCCGGCTACTCGGACGGGGATATGCCTAAGGTCATCTACCAACTTTCAGAATTCCTCTCAAAAGAAGCCCTTACCCGAAGCGGAGTAACCAACCTTACTATCCCCACCGGCATGGTTTTCGGCGGCCTGATGTGGCTGCCTAAACCCAATTCACCGATAGGCGTGGAGGTGATGATGCCGCAGGGCGCGTCTCAAAACCCTAAACTATTCAACTTCCACCTTGGCACGCTCCTGAAAATGAATTTTGAAATTTCCTACCTAACCTTCAAAGGGGGCTGGGATGTACTCGGCATGTTCCAGTTCCGCTACGGATATTTTCCGAAATAACAAAGGTGAGCGATAAGCGCCAGGATTGACCCGAAAGTCGGCAAAACTTTCGGGGTAAATCCGTCTTTCTCGCTAAAGTCTTAAAAAATCCTCATTGGTAAACAACACAAAATAATCATTTTTAGACAAAAAAAGGCAGGGCTGCCTTTTTGGGGGGTAGGGTGAGGGAGGCAGCCCTGACAAATTTATTCTAGCACCTATTTTGATTTTTGTCAAGGTGCGCTCAAATGTAACCGAAGTTACACAATATATGTTATTGGATATCACACACATGGAACTGCCGGAGTTGCGGCGACTCTCATTTCTGGATTTTTAAAGCGAGAAACTTCTCGATATGCTCAAAAAGAGTTTTAAAATGAAATGGTTTAATCAGATAGGCATCGGCGCCGGAATCCAGGATCTTCTTTTTTATGTCCTCGGAATCGTAACCCGTTATTGCTATCACCCTGGTGTTTTTGTTCTTGGCTTTTATTAACTCGCAGACCTTAAAACCGTTGATGTCCGGCAGCATAATATCAAGAACCACAAGGTCGGGCTTGCTCCCCGCCACAATCTGACCTGCCTGAAAACCGTCAGTGGCAGTTAATAACTCAAAATCCTTAAAAGTTTTTAAAGCCTTAACAATCAACTTTAGGAATTTTTCGTCATCTTCAATAACGAGTATTTTTTTCCTGCTGGAAGAATTTGCCAGAAGTGCCGGCACAGGAATTGCGTTTTCCTGCAAAAAAGCGAGCAAATCTTCCAGAGCTACGCGCCTGTGTCCTCCCGGAGTGATGAACGCCTTTAGTTTGCCGCTGTCTATCCAGTTCGCAACTGTCCCGGGAACGATTTCCAGCATTTTGGCGATGTCAAAAGTGGAATAAGTATTTACGCGCATAAAATTCAACCTTTTTGTGTTTTTGAAGTTTTTGGGCTTTTGATATGTTACAACATAATTGCTTTTTTTGCAATGGATATTATCAAAATACTCCCGCGTCCCCAGACTCAGACAGCCTGCCTCCCGCAATTGCTTTCAGGAGTGCATATATCTTATAATTAAAATCGGCGTGCCCCCATTTTTTACAGCCGGGCCGCGCCACGCAAACGCATTTGCGCGCCTAGTTTTTATCGATGGGATTTTGGGGGACTGTGTGCTCAACAAAACCGTGTTGGTCGTTGACGATGATCCGAATGTGGGTATATTGATCTCGGCAGTGCTGAAAAAATTTAATTACAGTGTCGTTGCTTTGAACAGCGGGGAGGAAGTTCTCCGTTTTCTGGACACCGAGAAACCGGATCTCATTCTTATGGACCTCAGGATGCCCGGCCTAGACGGTTATGCTCTCTGCAAACGCATCCGCGACAACCCTGATACTCGCGACCTCCCGATCATAATCCTCAGCGGCGTTTCCGAAATCGACGTTAAAGTAAAAACTATAGAATTAGGCGCTGATGACTTTATAACCAAACCTTTTGACATGGGGGAACTGCGTGCGCGCATTAACCGCATCCTTAAACGCAAGAGCATGGATGTCTCTCTCAACCCGCTCACGCATCTGCCCGGCAGTCCGGCCATAGAAGAGCACGTCCTTAAGCGCATGGCGACGGAAACCCCGTTCGCGTTCGCCTACATCGACGCCGACAATTTTAAAGCTTATAACGACGTCTACGGCTACGCCAAAGGGGATGCGGTTATAAAGCATATAGCCTCGATACTCAGCGACGCGGCCAAGGCGCACGCCGGTCATGATTATTTTCTGGGGCACGTCGGCGGCGATGATTTCGTATTGGTCGCAAAACCGGAGCTGCTGGAGGCCGCGGGAGAAGAGATAGTGAAAGAATTCGACCGGACGATAGGCTCTTTTTATACAGAAGAAGACAGACGGAGGGGCTATATCGTAACATTGGACAGAAAAAACAAGACCCGCAATTTTCCCATCATATCATTGACGGTCGCGGCCATAATCCCAAAGGCGCTTAAACACTACGGAAAGCTGGTTCAAATCGCGGCTGAGCTGAAGCACTACGCGAAGGAACTTCCCGACCGCAGGGGCAGTCTCTACATAAAGGACAGACGACTCTGATGCCTGAAACTGACAGTTTAATAGGCACCGCTTTCGCGGGCTGCAGAATCCTGGCGAAGATAGGCCAGGGCGGCATGGGTTCCGTTTATACGGCGCGGCAGGATGCCACAAACAAAATAGTAGCCGTCAAAATTCTTTCCGCGGAACTCGCCCGCGACGAACGCAATATTGAATTCTTTCTGCGGGAGGCACGTTCGGCCGCCAAGCTTGAGCACCCGAATATTGTCCACATATATAATTTCGGCAAGGAGAACGGCTCATACTTCATCATAATGTCCTACATCGAGGGCAAAAGTCTCGCGGACATAGTCGCGGAAAAGGGCCCCCTGAACCCGGATGCTGCGACAGAAATCGTACTGGAAGTCTTGGACGGACTGCGGCACGCGCATTCTAAAACAATAATACACCGTGACATAAAACCGGCAAATATTTTGCTGGACACAGACGGACACCCAAAGATCGTGGACTTTGGCCTGGCCCGCAGCATAAGCGAGGAGAAGCAGCTGACCATGGCAGGCGAAATGGTGGGCACAGCTTATTTCATGTCTCCGGAGCAGGGCCTGGCCGGCAAAGTGGATCACAGGGCCGACCTTTACGCCGTAGGCGCCACTTATTTTTATCTGCTCACCGGCAAATATCCCTTTGAGGGCAAAAGCTCCATAGAAGTCATCCACAAACACATCGGCATTCCTTTCCCTAACATCATACTCCTCAAGCCAGATCTCCCGCTCTGGATCTCCCGCGTATTAGAGCAGCTCACGCGCAAGAAGCCTGATGATCGCTACCAAAGCGCCACCCAGGTGATAGGTGAAATAAAGCGCCTCAGAACAGCCGAAAATGACGGAACAGCGGTTTCAAATGAACGGTCCATTGATCTGCCCAAAATCTCAGAGTTTTTCGCGGCTGAAGCGGCCGCCACTCCCGCGCCTCCTCCGCCGCCAGAGTACAGGAAGCCTATAGCCACCCTGGTTTCAGACCGACTGATGCCCGCGCAGACCTCACGGCCTGCTGATGCGGTCAACAGCACCCTCCCGCTAGGCGCCCCCGTCGCTCCCCGCAGGGAAACGCTCAAAGGCAAAAATCTCCAGCTTCCGGCACTCCACAACACCATAAAGGCCACTACATATTTTGCGGTAACATTCGCAGCCATGGGCTGCTTCCTGCTGGCCGGCTCAGGCGGTATGTCCAAACCCGGTCTGGCGGAGTCGCTGCTCTCTCCTTTCGCCTCTAACCCGTACAGCTCCGGCTTCTTCTTTACGGCCGGCCTCGCCCTTACAATCTGGGCGCTGATAATGAAACCGCTCAAACTCACGCCTATACGTCTTTTATTATCTTTCTCAACCGCTTTGACCGCCTATACCGCCGGCGCATACGCTCCGGCGCCGGAGACTACAGACATGGTCTCGAAAGCTTTTTTATGCCTCAAGATAGCCTCCGAAAATATAGCCTCGCCCGCCAATCTGCCAAGCTATTCCATGTGCCTGTTTCTCGCAGCCTCAAAGTTCGTCTTCAGGCCGCATTGGGGCGTGAAGGCCTGTTCGATAGCCGCTTATGTGCTTTCACTACTGTTTACCTGGTTGTATTTTAAGGGTGGTCAGACGGTTTCCCCGGACAAACTCTATCTAGCCCTGGCCGGAATCGCGGCGCTGGCGGGTCTGGCGGCCTCGCTTATGCAGAAACAATTCACCCTTCTCTCCAGCCCCGCGCTTTTCTTTTTAGTGTCGAACGCGCTGGTACCCATAATGTTCGCAAATCAGCATATCAACGCAATTACGGAAAATCTGGTCAGCCGCGACGCCATTCGCGTGCGGGATCTCAGCCACCAGAGCTACCTGAAATACCGGAAAGACCTGCTGGCTCAGGAAACCTCTATGCCGGAGTTTGATATAGAAGGCCGCCCCATTGAAAAAACCCCGGTCGCACGGCCAGCCGAAATTGCGCCGACGCCGCGGGAAGAACTCAGCCATATAGCCAGACTTGAATACTCAGCTACGCGCGCCGCCAGGATCAAGAACGCAATTTTCAACACGGCGGGGTTGCTCTTCCTCACTATTTTTCTGCTGCTGATGGCCAATATTTATTTTGTCGAGGAAACGCTGACATATTACGCCGGAAATAATTCCGAAAACGTTAACTGATACCAACGGAGGCAAAGGGTGAAAAGATTTATTTTTTCCAACACGATATGGGGCGTGGCCATAACACTGGCCGTGTTGTTTTTCTATTTTTCAGGAACCGGAATAGAACCGCTGGAACTGAAGTTCTACGACTTCCGCGCCCAGCTTAACGCGCAAACCTCTTCCAAAAACGAAATCGCCATCATAGAGATAAATGATGACAGCATATCCAAAATAGGCCGCTGGCCCTGGCCCCGCTCGCGCGTGGCTGACATAATCACATGGCTTTCCACGGGCACGGCCAGGCCCGCCGTTATCGGTCTGAATATTCTTTTCTCGGAACCTGAAAATAACAAAGACCTGATAATCACGGATCTGTTGCGCCGGAAATACATGGAACTTCTGGCCGCTAAAAAAATAAAGGAAACAACAAGGGAATCTGAATTCGAAAAGATATTGGTCGAAACCCGGAAAGACATGGACAACGACGCCAAGCTGGCAGCCGCCATCTCCGGAGCGGGCAATGTCGTACTGCCCATGTACTTTAAAACCGACGAAATGGTCTCAAAACCGAGGCCGGAACCGGATTGGCTTAAGCAGTACGCAGCCACCGTGGCGCAATCCGCCGGCGCCTCCGACATCCAGATAGAAGGCTCGGACTTCACCGCGCCGGTGGAGATACTGGCATCCTCGGCGGCGGGGATAGGCCACGTAAATATCTTTAACGACAGCGACGGAACTGTCAGGAAGGAGTATCCCCTGCTGGCCTATAACCAGAGTTTTTACCCGTCATTCGCGGAAGAGCTGGCCAGGACATATTTAAAACTTAACCCCTCCGACGCCCTTATAACCCCGGGACGCCTGCTTTCGCTGGGCAACCGAAAGATCGCGCTGGATTATTCCTCATCAATGCTGGTCGCATTCAATAAAAGCAAATCGTCATTCAAGTATTATTCCTTTTACGACGTGCTGAACGGCAAGATTGTCCCAGAAGCTTTTAAGAATAAGATCGTTCTCATCGGCCTTACCGCACAGGGAATCGGCAGCCTTTACGTGACGCCGGTGGAAAAAAATCTTCCGGCCGTGGAATTCTCGGCAAATGTAACGGAAAACATACTGCACGGTCATTTCATAGTAAAGCCCGATTGGGCGGCCAAGGCGGAACTGGGACTTATTATCTTCACCGGGCTCTTCATCACTTTTCTGCTGCCGCGTCTCAGAGCCGGTCTGGGCGCGGTTCTGGCGGCCCTGGCGCTGGCCGGCTTAAGCGGCGCGGGCATCTACCTGTTCACGCACAAAGGTCTCTGGGTTAAAACGGCATATCCTTCTTTCCTGCTGATCGCCGGATACATTTTTATAGTCACAAAACGCTTTTTTTCCACAGAAAAGAAAAAAGAACTTATAGAGGTTTCCGCCATAGAGACCAATAAGATGCTGGGCCTCTCTTTCCAGGGACAGGGCATGCTGGACCTTTCCTTTGAGAAGTTCAGAAACTGCCCCGTGGACGGCGCGATGAAGGAACTGCTCTACAATCTGGCCCTGGATTTTGAGAGAAAGCGCCAGTTTAATAAAGCCGTCGCCGTATACGGGCACATAGCGGCCAAGGACCCCGCTTACAAAGACATCCAGAGCAAGATTAAAATGCTTACCAAAGCCTCGGACGGCGCGGTCTTCGGAGGCGGTGTCGGCAAGACCAGCGACTCCACGATGCTGGTTGCCGGATCCTCTACAACCCCGACGCTCGGCCGCTATGAGATCACAAAGGAACTTGGGAAAGGCGCCATGGGCATAGTTTATCTGGGACGCGATCCTAAGATCAACAGGACCGTAGCTATTAAAACGCTGCGTTTCGAGGAGGGGACTGAAGAGGGAACGCTGAAAGAAATGAAGGACCGGTTTTTCCGCGAAGCCCAGGCGGCTGGAAATCTCTCCCACCCGAACATCGTGAAAATTTATGACGCCGGAGAAGAACAGGATATCGCCTACATGGCCATGGAGCTTTTAAAAGGCGAGGATCTAAAAAAATGGGCCTCTAAAGACAATCTGCTGCCGGTAAAAAAAGTGCTGGATTATATGGCCACAGCCGCCGAAGCCCTCGATTACGCCCACAAGAACGGCGTCATACACCGCGACATAAAACCGGCCAACATAATGCTGCTTGAGGACGGAGCACTGCGCGTGGCCGACTTCGGCATAGCCCGCATTCAGGCTTCCTCCAAGACCGCCACGGGAACCGTGCTCGGCACACCGTACTACATGAGCCCGGAGCAAATTTCCGGAAAAAAAGTAGATGGGAGGGCGGACCTCTTCTCGCTTGGTGTTACAATGTATGAACTTCTTACCGGAGAACGCCCATGGAAGGGAGGAGAGGCAATTGGGACTCTTTTCTTTCAGATAAGCTCGGACCCCTGCCCAGACCCCATGCTGATAAGGCCGGACCTGCCCAAAGGGATCGCGCCGATACTTGATAAAGCGCTTAAGAAAAACCCGGATGAAAGATACCAGACTGGCGCCGAAATGGCGGCAGACATAAGGCGTCTGCTGATCACCTCTGCGCCCGCGGCCGCAGAAGCTCCAAAGCCGGAGCGAAAAGTTTTGACTGCCCCGATCACACTCACTAAGCCGGCGCCCCAAATACCGTTGACCGGATCCCGGCTTCAGCCCGCAGCCCCTGCCCAGCCCAAACCGGGTTCAGCCGCGCCGCAGCAAAAGACGCCGCCCCCGGCCGCGATAGAAAAGGAACTTGGGGCTGCGCAGACCCTGAAGATGGAACTCCAGCCGCTCAAAGTTCCGGTTCCCAAACCTGAACCGGCGGCGGCCCGGCCGGTTTCTTCAGACCAGGGGCTAAATAAACTGGAACGTAATCCGCCGTCAGCCGTCCTTCCCGTCTCGCAAAAAGAGCCGGAGAAGCTGAACACCGTGGCTCCGCCCCGGCCGCAGGCCGCCCCACAGCCGGCGCCGAAGCCGGCTCCGCTTACAATGAGCGGTCCTGATTTTGAAAAGACGCTCCCGCTGATCTACCCGGAGGAAGAAAGAAAATGAGATTAAAGATGGAATTGGCTTTTCTGTCGGATACCGGAAAAATGCGCAGCAACAACGAAGACTGCGCCCTGGCCGACCCGGCCATGAACCTGGCAATAGTGGCTGACGGCATGGGGGGACACAGTTCCGGCGAGGTGGCCTCAGCCATGGCTGTAAATGTTACCCGCGACAAATTGGAGTCCATGCAGCGCACCGGCCTTAAACCCGGAGCTTACGACGACAAATACTCCCTTGAAACCAACCAGCTTGGCTTTGCCGTACAGCTTGCAAACAGCGTAATTTACGAAGCCGGAAATTCCGTCCCCGAAAAAAAAGGCATGGGGACGACCCTGAGCGCCATACTCCTGAACAGCAACAGGATCATTATAGCCCACATCGGCGATTCCCGCGTCTATCTTTTCCGCGACGGCGTTCTGCAGCAAATCACGGAGGACCACTCCCTGGTAATGGAACATGTGCGCCAGGGACTGTTCACACAGGAGCAGGCGGACAAATCCCCGCTTCAGAACATCCTCACGCGCGCGCTCGGCGCCCAGAAGACCCCGCTGATAGATCTGAAGGAAATTCCGGTGATGGAAAACGACCGTTTTCTGCTCTGCACCGACGGCCTGTTCAAGGCTGTCACGGTGGACCAGATCGCCGCTATTCTAAAGAGCAATGAGAACGGGCAGAAAGCCTGCGAACTTCTGGTAAAGACCGCTAACGATAATGGAGGGCCGGATAATGTCACCGTCCTGATAGGGTTTCTCAAAAAAAAGACCCTGATGGAGACTCTGGGAGACATTTTTAAAAAATCGTATGCCTAAATTACTTCTCAAATTTGAAGCCTCTGTTATTAAAGAGATAGAACTGGACAAGAGCGGTTTCACCGTAGGCCGCAAACCGGACAACGACATCGTCCTTGAGAACGCCACGGTTTCCAGCTACCACTGCAAGATCTATGAGGCCGGAGGAACCTGGTTCGCGGAAGATCTGAGTTCTACCAACGGCACATTCGTTAACGGCAAGAAGATCCTTAAAGCCGGACTCCACAACAGCGACAGCGTGGGCATAGTTAAGTATTCCCTTGTGTTCACAGAAGACTCTCCGGCGCGAAATGCCGCGGGCGGCGACGATTCCCAAGCACCGGAAATCAGGACGGAACCGGAATTGCCTCCGCAGAAGGCCCGGGTTAAGGGCGGGCTTGAAGTTCTTGAAGGGGCCTGCGAAGCCAAAACGGAGTACGAACTCACGGATCTCGCAACCTATATAGGTAAAAGCGCCCAGGCTAATATCAAATATCAGGGCTCCGGCATCTTCAAAACCGGCCCGGCCGTCGCGATGGTCATAACTATGCGTCCGGAAGGCTACTACCTTGTCCCGATAAAGGAAGGTTATGCCAGACATAACGGCAACCCTCTTAATGAAAAGATCTTTCTCCAGGATGACGATATAATAGAAGCGGGCTGCAGCAAATTCCGGTTTTTTATCAAGAAATAAGAACCGACTCAGCTGGACTGCCGCGCGCGCAATCTAAATTGGCAATCTCTGATAAAGAGTGCTATTGACACCCGGAAACACTTTTGCTAAAATTAGCAATTAGAAGGTTGAAGTGCTAATAATCGTTTTGTAAATCCACTAAGGAGGACACACCAATATGGCAGAAACAGCGACCAAAATAAAAATACAGCCTCTTGGGGACCGGGTCATCGTAAAACCCCTGGAAGCCAAAGAAGTCAGAAAAGGGGGAATCATCATCCCCGAAACCGTCAAAGAAAAACCTCAGGAAGGGGAGATAGTGGCGGCCGGAAAAGGCAAGACCACGGAAGACGGGAAACTCATCGCCATGGAACTTAAAGTAGGCGATAAGGTGCTCTACGGCAAGTACTCAGGCACTGAGATCAAGATCAACGACGAGGATTACCTTATAATGAGGGAAGAAGACGTCCTCGGCATAATCAGATAATTTAAAAGGAGGAAACAACAATGGCTAAACAGGTAATTTATTCGGAAGAAGGCAGAATGCGCCTCAAGGCCGGCGTGGACAAGCTGGCCAACGCCGTAAAAGTGACCCTCGGCCCGAAGGGCAAATCGGTCATACTCTCAAAGAAATTCGGTTCTCCGACCATCATTGACGACGGCGTGACCATCGCCAAAGAAATAGAACTTGAAGACAACTTCGAGGACATGGGCGCTCAGCTCGTGCGTGAAGCCGCATCCAAGACAAATGACGTAGCGGGCGACGGCACCACCACTGCGACAGTATTGACCCAGGCGATCTTTACCGAGGGACTGAAAAATGTCACCGCCGGTGCCAATTCCATATACCTTAAGAAAGGAATAGATAAGGCCGTGCAGGCCATGGTGGAAGAACTTAAGAAAATGGCAAAGCCGGTCAAAACCAAAGAAGAGAAGGCTCAGATAGCGACCATCTCGGCCAATGACCGCGTCATAGGCGACCTGATAGCGCAGGCAATGGAAAAAGTCGGCCATGAAGGCGTGATCACCGTCGAAGAGGGCAAATCCTCTGAAACAGAACTGGAAGTTGTGGAAGGCATGCAGTTCGACCGCGGCTACGTCTCCCCGTATTTTGTCACCGAT
Organism: uncultured Elusimicrobia bacterium; assembly: GCA_903867985.1. Taxonomy (GTDB): domain Bacteria; phylum Elusimicrobiota; class Elusimicrobia; order Elusimicrobiales; family UBA9959; genus YA12-FULL-51-18. Next base: position 18,222 of record CAIPTO010000039.1, read on the forward strand.
CCGGAAAGGATGGAGTGCGTACTTGAAGACGCCTACATCGTTATAACCGACAAGAAGATCTCAGCCATGACCGAACTTCTGCCCGTACTTGAAAAGATAGTCCAGACCGGCAAACAGTTCCTCATCGTCGCTGAAGACCTCGAGGGTGAAGCCATGGCGACGCTGGTCGTCAACAAGCTGCGCGGCACGCTTAAAGGCTGCGCCGTAAAAGCCCCGGGCTTTGGCGACAGACGCAAAGAAATGCTGGAAGACATCGCCATCCTCACCGGCGGCGAAGTCATCAGCGAAGATCGCGGCATGAAACTCGATAAATCCACACTGGAACAGCTGGGCAAAGCCAAGCGCATCGTCATCGATAAGGAAAACACGACCATCGTAGACGGCGCCGGCGACAAAAACGAGATCAAGAAGCGCACTGCCCAGATCCGCAAGCAGATCGACGACACGACCTCCGACTACGACAAGGAAAAGCTTGAGGAAAGACTCGCCAAGCTCTCCGGCGGCGTAGCCGTCATCAGGGTCGGAGCGGCCACCGAGACCGAAATGAAGGCCAAGAAATCCAAGGTTGAGGACGCCAGGAACGCTACCAAAGCGGGCGTGCAGGAAGGCCTGCTTCCCGGCGGCGGCACCGCCATCATCCGCGCCTCCAAAGCTCTGGATAAGATCAAGCCCGCGAACGAAGATGAAGCCACCGGCATCAACATCGTGCGCAAGGCCATCTACGCGCCCCTGCGCATAATCGCGGAGAACGCCGGCATGGACGGTTCCATCGTGATCGAAAGGATCAAGAACTCCCCTGTCGAGATCGGCTTTGACGCCGACAAGCTGGAATACGTCGACATGATCAAGGCCGGAATTGTGGATCCCTGCAAAGTGACCCGCACCGCTCTTGAGAACGCGGCTTCAATAGCCAGCACGCTCCTGACCACCGAAGCGCTGGTCGCCGACATCCCCGAAAGGAAAGAAAAGATGCCCGCGATGGGCGGAGGCGGGATGGGCGGAATGGGCGGCGGCGGAGACATGTATTAAACGACGCCATACGCCATAGGCAATAAGCCTTAGGCAGCAAAAACCCCCGGTCCCAAAGGCCGGGGGTTTTTATTGATATTGGGAGATCCTGACAGAAAGTGGATGACGCTAAACGACCATTAAGCGCGTAAGTTTTCTGGAGGGGTGACGACAGGTTTTCTGCGCGCTCCAATCGGAGGGTTTTAAGACCAGGGTCTGGGAGCCATACGCCATGCGGCTCTCAAGCCAAAGCCAACCAGTCAGGCGTTACCCACTCCTAAACTGTCTCTGGCGATTCCAGGGGGGAGGTGGGGGCTTCGGGATTCCTTAATCCGTCCTGCTCCGGCGTCAGCCGCCGCCCCAGGCTTGAGAAACCCAGAGAAGCAACTACCGCTGCGGCAGCAACTATAAACCACGGACCCTGCTGAAACATCGGGCTTATCGCGCCTATAGCGTTCGAACCGACCAGAATTCCGACCGAACTTCCCACCTGCTGAAAAACCCCCTGCACGCCCAGATAACGCCCTTTTTCACCGCGCGGAGCCATATTAGCACCCAGCGCCTGAAGTCCCGGCGAAACCGCTAATTCTCCAAGCGTAACAACTACGATAGCCGCCGCCGCGGCGTAAAAAACCGTTGAGTAACCGAAAGCCAGATAACCCGCCCCATACAACATGGCCCCCGCGGCAAGCCCTGCCGTTATACGGCGGCATTCGAGGGCACGCGTAATAAAGTACTGCGCCAGCACCACCATCAGGCCGTTAACAGAAAAGAGAAGACCTATCTGCGCCTCAGAAAAACCCAGATAATTCTTGGAATAGAGTGAACTGGAAACCACAAGCTGGCTCATTACGGCGCACATGATGAGAGTAAAAACACAGAACCGCAGGAAGCGGACGTTCTTTAAAGTAGAAACACCGGCGCGCAAACTCGGGGCGGCGAACTTACCGCTGGCGGCCCCCGGAGCGTCCTTCACAGATATGGCGACCACAACCGTACAACCCGCGTAAACAGCGGCCGTCACAAAGAACATTATGGAGTAGGAACTTTTCGCCAGAAACCCGCCCAACGCCGGCCCCAGAGCCCAGCCCGCGTTCGAACCCATGCGCAGGAATCCGTAGGCCTTCATCCTGCGCGACGGCCCTACGAAATCCGCCACCCAGGATCTGGCGGCTGGATGAAAGAAAGAACCGATAAACATACCCAGGGGGTGGAACAGAAAAATAGCCCACAACCCTGCTCCGGTGTACACTATCCAGGCTATAACCGCTATAAGCACCGACCGCAACGCAAGAGAAACCACCATAACCTTACGCCGCCCGATGGCGTCGGAGATCTCTCCGCCGATAAACTGCGCGCTGGAACTTACCAGCATGGAGCACGAAAGGAATATGCCCACCCAGGCCATTGGCACGCCGCGTTGGCTGCTGAGGTAGATAGCCAAAAAAGGGAAGGAAATAGCGTAGCCGGCGGTCATAATCCCTTCCGAGACGGCCAAAATCCAGAAACCGGGGTGGTATTTCATATCGTAAGCGGCAACTAAAATCTATCAATTTTAAGGGGCCGTGAATAGAGCACGATGCCGCCACAAAGCGCCCATTTACCAATTTTTCCGCTATGAAAACAAGCGTTTTTTTGCTAAAATATAAATATTGATGCTAGGGACCGAATCCGCGAGAAAAGGAAAACTTCTAAAAAATTTCCAATTAATAACTGAGAAAATAGCCGCTTCCTGTTTTAAAAGCGGCCGGACCGCCGCGGAAGTTGATCTTTTGGCAGTAACAAAATACGCTGACCCGGGCGAGGTTAAATATCTGGTGGAAAGCGGAAATATACGAGCCGCCGGCGAGAACAAAGTACAAGACGCCATAAAAAGATGGGAGAAAGGGGAACTAGCAGCGGCAAGATCGAAAGTCCAACTTCATTTTATTGGCCATCTCCAGACCAACAAAGCCGCCGACGCAGTGGCACTGTTTGATTGGATAGACTCGGTGGACAGCCTTAGACTTGCGAGCCATATCAGCAAGTATGCGGGTCTGAAGGGCAAAAAAATGCCGATTCTTATCCAGCTGAAGCTCGCCGCCTCGGATACGCAGGGCGGAATAGCCCCGGACGAAGCTCCCAGGCTCCTGGAAGAAATACGAAAGCTTCCTTTTGTTTGTCCTTCGGGCTACATGGCTATAGCGCCCAACGTCCCCGAACCGGAAACCTTAGGACCGGTATTCAGAGAAGTGAAACGCATCTTTGACAGGGATTTTCCAGGCGCGACGAACGCTTACGGTTTTAAGAACTATCTTTCGCTCGGAATGAGCGGAGATTTTGAAACAGCGGTCCGGGAAGGGGCCAACCTGCCCAGAATAGGCAGCATGTTATTTGCTTAGCACCACAATACGGGAGGGTCAATGATCGTTAAAGTCAGAGTGATACCTAACTGCGAAGACAACGAAGTGGTCTCCAGAATAGGGAGCGTCCT
>CAIPTO010000040.1 GCA_903867985.1 uncultured Elusimicrobia bacterium
AGTGACTGGAGTTCAGACGTGTGCTTTCCGATCTCCGGTAGGCCTTTTTGTCCCGCAGTCGGATGAGGGAAGCAAAAAGGCCTACCGGAGACAGGACCCCGCTTTACTATCCTGCTGAGCATAAGCCAAAGCCCACCAGCCTGGCGCTACATTGCACGAAGAGGAACCTTATGACCGACAATAAACCTAAATTCAAATATCAGGAAATGTTTGAGTTACAAAAGTCTGATACCAAATACCGCAATGTCGCCAAAGCCGGCGTAAAAGTCGTCAAAACCGGCGGCCGCGAGATACTGGAAGTCTCGCCCGAAGCAATTGTCACTCTGGCCCGCGAAGCAATACGGGACGTTTCATTTCTCCTTCGCCCGGCGCACCAGGAACAGGTCGCCAAAATCTTCAGCGATACAGAAGCCTCCGAGAACGATAAGTTCGTGGCTTACTGCATGCTGGAGAACGCCGCCATCTCAGCGCGATTTGAACTTCCCTTCTGCCAGGACACCGGCACCGCCACTGTCATAGCAAAAAAGGGCGAGCAGGTCTGGACCCGCTCCGACGACAACGAGCTGATATCCAAAGGAATATGGGAAGCCTACACCACAGAAAACCTCCGTTACTCCCAAACCCTGGCCCTGGATATGTATAATGAAAAAAATTCAGGCAACAACCTGCCGGCACAGATAGATATCTACGCGAAAAAAGGCATGGCGTATGAATTCCTGTTCGTCACCAAAGGCGGCGGCTCGGCCAATAAGACCATGCTCTACCAGGAAACCAAAGCCACCCTGACCCCGGAAAAACTTGAACCATTCCTCATCGAAAAAATGAAATCGCTCGGCACCGCGGCCTGCCCTCCCTATCATATCGCTTTTGTGATAGGCGGAACTTCGGCCGAGATGTGCCTTAAAACCGTTAAGCTGGCTTCTACCGGATACCTGGACGGCCTGCCTGACTCCGGGAACGAAAGCGGCCGCGCCTTCCGCGACAAGACCCTGGAGGCACGACTCCTGGCGGACGCTCATAAAACAGGCTACGGCGCCCAGTTCGGCGGAAAGTACTTCGCCCACGACGTTCGGGTCATCCGGCTGCCCCGCCACGGAGCCTCATGCCCTATCGGCATGGGCGTATCGTGTTCCGCCGACAGGAATATCCTGGCCAGGATAGACGAAGGCGGCCTCTGGCTGGAGGAAATGGAAAGAGAGCCGGGCCGCCTGATACCCAAAGATATCAGGGCCAAATTCTCGTCCTGCTCTAATTGCGTCAGCATCGACCTTAACCGGCCAATGAAAGAAATAACGGCCGAGCTTTCAAAACATCCAATTGGAACAAGGCTTTCGCTAAGCGGCATGATAGTAGTGGCGCGGGATATAGCGCACGCAAAATTTAAGGAACTTCTGGATACGGGCAAACCTCTGCCGGAATATCTAAAGAACCATCCGATCTACTATGCCGGCCCGGCCAAGCAGCCAAAAAACAAACCGTCCGGTTCTTTCGGCCCGACCACGGCAGGGCGCATGGATTCCTATGTGGACCTGTTTCAGTCAAAAGGCGCGTCCATGGTAATGATAGCCAAAGGCAACCGCTCACAGGCCGTGACCGACGCCTGCAAAAAACACGGCGGCTTCTACCTGGGTTCGCCAGGCGGACCAGCCGCACTTCTAGCCGAACGGAATATAACAAAGGTGGAAACGCTGGATTACCCGGAACTGGGCATGGAAGCGGTCTGGAGTATAGAAGTGGAAGACTTCCCCGCCTTCATCCTGGTAGACGACAAAGGAAACGACTTCTTTAAGCGGGTAAAATGACAAGGGGACCGGGAAATAAAGCATCAATCGCCGATTTTGCAAAACTACACACCCTCTTCCAGCGTCTTTTCGCTGAGAACCGGACAGCGGAACTGCTGAAAACCGCTTTCAGATTGTTGAAATTTGAAAAAGGTTTCGCAGCAACGCTTAATTTTCTCCTCTTCCGGCTGCCCGGCGACACTATCTTCCATACCAAAACTTCGGCCCGCTCCTTTACGCTGGAAAAAGCGGCCGTCTTCTACCGCCTGGCCGAGATCTGCCGCGATAAATGCGACTTCGAGAAGATGGAGGAACTGCTTACCATGTACATCAAAGACGGTCACGACGAGCTGACACTATTTTCAGCCCTCTGCCTCACCGGAAATATTCAAAAAGCCTACGCCCTGGCGCCCGCTCTTTTTAAGAACTCATCCTCCGCCGAAACGCTTTTTTTAGCTGCCGACCCATGGGCAAACATCCATGAGGCGCGCAGAATAAAGACCGCACTTTTAGGAGTAGAAACGTCCTTTAACGGACTCAAAGGCCAGGTAAAATCCCTGGCCTCCGTCCACCGCTTCATCCTGTCGGAAAGAGCGGGGCTGAAGCCGGCTTTCAGAGCGCCGCGCGCGCCGGAATCTGCCGCCAGCATTATGTATCTGCCGGCAGCAGAAGTACTGATGGGACGATTTGAATTCGAAATGGCCGAGAAAATTTTGCGCGCCGCCGCTGACGCCTGGCCCGCCAGCGAAATCGCCTGCGGAAAACTCGCCGAAGCGATGTTCTGCGGAGGCAAAAGGAAAGCGGCCATCGAATTTATGGCCTTCGGGCAGAAGCGCATCAACTCTCCCGGCTTCAGCGCCTGGCGCGGACAATTGCTGCTTTTCAGCAGCCGCTACAGAGAAACCGTAAGGGAACTGGATAAAACTATAGGGGCGGGCAACGACCTGGGCTGGTGCTGGAGAGGGGCAGCGCTCTTCAAACTGGGCAGGAAAGGACCCGCCATGGAAAACCTTACCGAAGCTATTAAAATAAATCCTAACGACTTGGAAGCCAGGGTCTGGCGGGCGGAAATGCTGCGGACCGGCAAAAAATTCACGCGAGCGCTTGACGACCTGAACCATACGCTTAAAATAATGCCTGAGCATCCATGGGCTCTGGCCAACCTTGCGCTTCTGGCCGCCGAACGCGGCGATCCGGCCGGCTTCTCATCACACTACTCCCGCCTGCCTGAAACACTTAAATTCGCCTGCGGACGCGGCGATGGCAATCCTGCCGCCCTATCGGAACTTTTGGCAAAGCTGAAGGGAATCCGCCGGCATGAGCCACGCTTTTTTCATAATTTAACAACCCGGTAAAATCAGCTCGCGCTAAAAACATCTAAATATGAAAGTTGCGGTTTAAAGCGGGCTTTGACGCAGCGCGGCGGCGCCGGATCAAAGGCCACCGGTTACAAGTTTCTGTTTTCTGACCAACAGCGTGACCCAGTAAGCGCCAGCAAGGGCTAGCGCCAAACCCGCCATCTGATAGGCTCGTATTTTTTCTATCCCCAGCGCGGCGGAGAGGATCGCCGTCAGCACCGGATAGGAAAGGACTATCGCTGTCGCCTTGGATAAATCCATATTTAGTATTGCCTTATACCAGAGAATATTATTGAAAGCCGTTAACACCAGTCCCCAGACCATCACAATACCTAAAGTTTTAAGATCCGGCTGAAAATGGAAGACCGGAGTAAAAAATCCGGCCGCGAAAAGCGGCAGTATACTCAGCGCGGCGAACAGCGTCCTGGCTGAAGCTACGAAAGTATGAGGCACTCCCTTCGGCAATTTTTTGCTTATAAGGTGGGAGATCTGGTAGGAAAGCGGGACAGCCATAACGATGAGGTCGCCGGTCCAGCGGAAAGTAAACCGTTCTTTGAAAACTATCAACATTGTCCCGGCCAGAACCAGCGCGGTTCCGGCCAACTGCCTGGCACAGATCTTTTCCCGCAGGAAAATGCTGGTCAGTATTATGGAATAAATGGCTTCGATCTGCCCTATAATTGCCGCGTTGGCCGGAGTGGTATACTTAAGCGCGATTACCAGGCCGACTATAGGCAGGGCGCTACCGAAAAAGCCGATACCAAGAAGGCTCGGCCAAAGCCCGGGTTTAAAGTATTCCTTCAGCAGATCCTTTTTGAGTATCCAGGGAATAAAAGACGCGAACCCCAGGGCAGAACCGAGAAAAGCGAACAGCACAGGTGAAATCCTGCCTGCAGCCAGGTAACCGAATATCGGTATGAAAGAGTTTATACAGACATTTATCCAGATCGCGCCCAAAGGGGTAAGTCTCATGACTAAATTATACAAAAAGGCGCCAGACGCTTTTTTCAGGCAGATGGGCTGTCAGCACACAGCCTTCCGTTATTTATATAATCTTGCTGGGACTCAACTATGAAAAACTATCATCTCTTCCCCGTTTTCCTGACGCTCCTGGCCTCTTATATCGGCCTGCACTTATATTCGGCCTCCTGGTTCGCCCGCAGCTTCGCCGTATCCGCCGCCAACGCGCGCAGCCTCCGCATCCTTTTTCTGCTCCTGGCGCTGTTCTCCCCCCTCACGATGTTTATGCGGCACCGATATACGAATCCGGCGCTCGACTGGTTCTACACCGCGGGTTACGCCTGGATGGGAATTATATTCCTGGCCGGCTCCGGGTTCATTTTTGCGGACCTGATCAGGCTCGGCCTCAGATTTTTTCTCAATCCGGCCTGGTTGCAGTATTACCGCTACTGTGTACTGGCGGCTCTGGGGCTTACCTTTGCCTGCGCTTTCCGCGGCGGCTCAAAAGTCCCGGAAATAAAAGAACTTAATATAGCGGTCCCCGGTCTGTCGCCAGCTCTCGAAGGGTTAAGGATCGCCCAGATTTCCGACACCCATATCGATTCGGAGCGCAAGCTCCGCCGGTTTTCCGATACTGTGGATATAGTAAACCGCGCCAAACCCGATCTGGTACTCTTCACAGGCGATCTGGTTGATCCGGGTCTGACCGACAGCGGCCGGCTGGGAGAACTGGTACGCAAACTTAAACCCCGGCTGGGAATATACGGCGTCCTGGGCAACCACGAGTATTATTACGGCTACGAAAGATCCGTAACCTGCTACAGGGAGTTCGGAATAAATCTCCTAAGAAACGAAGCCGCGGACGTGGCGGGTATACATCTTATCGGTCTAAGCGATATTCTCACTGAAAAGATGACTAAAAAAGATATCAGGGATATTTTAAAAAAGCATCATCGGCCGGGTATATCTATTCTGATGACCCATCAGCCGGTGATGTATCCGCTGATAGCCGAAAGCGGAGATTTTGTGGGCTTCTCCGGCCATACCCATGGCGGACAGATCTTTCCTTTCCATATCTTCACCCGCATGTTCTATAAGTATTTTTACGGGTTTTATCGCTTTAAAAATTCCATTTTTTATGTCACCTCCGGAACCGGCACGTGGGGCCCCCCCATGCGCTGGCTGGCTCCTTCAGAGATCCCGATAATCACCCTGACCGGCAGATAACCCGCCGGGACGAACCCAAAAGACCTATTCCCGGCCAGTCCTAATATTGCGACGGCCTGGGCCCTTGGAACCTTGCGATCCGGCGGGGATGTGGTAACCTATATATGTACACCAAACTGCAAAGGAGCATTGAATGAAACTAAGCCTCGGCACCATAATATTAACAACGACTATTTTTTCATTTATACCTGTTCATGCCGCTATTAATGCGGGGTTGAACGCTGCTGCTTTTGAAGTTGAGGCCGGCCGGGACGCCAAAGCTCTGGCGGGCTCCGAGTCGCTAAAGGCGCCGCTTGCCGGCGATGACGCCTCCGTCGACCGGCTGTTGGCCGATATCCGGAACTATATGACCGGACTCTCCGATAAAGGACTGTACGAAGAGAACCTCACGCGCCGGTTGGCCGCCATAAACTCTATCTGGTCACTGGGCGAGATCGGCAACCCCAGAGTGATGGACAAACTGGCCGGTTTTTACTCTGAATCGGATGAAGTTATCCGGATGAACATACTCATCAGTATCGGCAAACTGAAAACTCAAAAAGCCGTTCCATTTCTCAGGCAGACCGCAGCTTCCGAAAATGAGACCATGGTGGTACGCTCAGTAGCTTTTGAGCTGCTGGAAGCGTTAGGCGACAACTTTAGGCTGGAGCAAGTCGCACCATCGAGGGTCAGCGGAATGGAAAACGCCGACATAATCTTCACCGGCAGTTTTATGGGAACTCCCATTGGTCAGACCATGACCACCCCCGGCGGCCACGTGGGGTTATTCGTGAAAACCGCAGTCCGGGACGGCAGGATAGTCAGCGAGATAGTTGACTGCATGCCCAACGTTGTAAAACCCGGCGGCGTGAGAAAAGTTTCATGGAGTCTATTCACCTCGAAATTCAAATTCCCTTTTTACGGCAACCGTACAACCAAGGAAAAACCTTCGGCCGAGCAGAGAACCGCCATATTGGAGGCCGCTTTCGCCAAACTGGGACATCGCTATAACAATCTCCACGACACGCAGAAGGGCCCCCTGGAGTTTGACTGCGTGGGTCTGACAGAATACGCCTACGAGTCCGCCGGCTTAAATCCCACGCCCGACGAACTTGAGACCGGCTGGGGCTGGCCGCTCACCCCCGCGAAACAGTTCTTGCACACCGTACCCAATCAGCCGGCCGCCGTGCCCTACCTGACCGCCGTGACACCAGGCTCAAAAAACGCCGAAGCCTCTCTCGACCTGGGCCTGTTCGGCGTGACAGGGTTGGCGGAAGTAAGCACGGAAATAACCCCGGCTTCGGCAGATTGACTCGGGATCCTTATAATTTAAACCTCTTGCAGGTTTAGCGCGGGGACAGCGGGAAACCCGATGAAAAAACTACTTTTACTGCTTTTTATTCTCGCTGGCCTTCTCACTTCAGCGTACTTTATTTACCCTTTCGCGCTGCGCTCTGTTTTTCTTATCCGCGGCACGGCTGAAATAACTTTCGAGTTAGCGGAAAAAGCAGCCAAGCCCAACACGATGTTTTTTTTGGTCGCCAGGAACGAAGGCGGCGTGCCGGTGGCGGTCAAAAAAATTATCAACCCTGTTTTTCCATTAGATTTTCAAATGATACCCTCCGACCTCATCATGCCTGACATCCTGACAAAAAAGGTCTATCTGGAAGCCTTCATCAATAGTCATGGGAAATTAGGAATTTTCAAGAACGGAGATTTGAAAGGCTCTATAAAAAGCCCTCTCTTCATCTTCAGCAAGAACAACCGCATAATAATCGACACGCCCGCCAAATAGAAGACTAGAGGATTAGACAACTGGAGGACTGGCAATTATCATGAGTAATTTTTCCTCATCTTGCGCGCGCGGGGCCGCTATTCCTCTAATCCTCCAATCCTCTAATCCTCGACAGTTATGGGCCTTAAGACCCATCTGCGCACGGGCCCTCTGACACCTGCCTCATTGCGGAATTGTTGTATACTATTAATGGGAAAGGTCAGGGGGGAGGGACTATGACGTGGGAAGAACTCAGTAAAAAATACGACAAAGAAAAAAGCAGCATACCGTTGCTTGAGCAGGAACCTAAACTTGAAAAAAACTGGGGACAGCTGGTCCGCTCGACCGATAAACTGGTGTGGCTGTTCGCGGTGTCTAACGACGGGCGTAAAAAACTTACAAAGGACGACTTAAAGACCTGAGCCGTTCCTGACTTCAAAAAAATATCCCGCGGTGAACCGCGGGATATTTTTTTATATTTTCAACCGGGAGTAAGTGTTCACCAGGCCAGAATTCTGCTTGCACCCATATATATGAGCGTGGCGCCCACAAGGAGCAGCAGGAAGCCCCAGTTCCTGCGGTGTAGGGCGACATAAGAATCGTTCAGCAGCGTATCTTTAATAACCTTATTGACGCGCTCAATTATATCCGGTTTATAGATATAGCCCAGACCCAGCAGAAGTATTAATAAACCGAAGAACAGTTTAAGATACGGATTTATCATTATCATAATTGAATCGGTTCATCGCCTCGTCCAAACCTTTTTCAATAACCGTCAGCAGAGCCTGACATCCGCGCTCCAGCGCTGCCGCCAGCCCGAGCTCTTCCTCTTTTGAAAAATGTCCCAGCACAAAACGCTTTGCGTCTATTCCGGCGGGCCTTGGACCGATCCCGATCTTGATCCTGGCAATTTCCTGCGTGCCCATAGCCTCAACGATCGAAAGCATCCCTTTATGTCCGCCGGCCGAACCTCCGCGCCGTATTTTCATTGAGCCAAACGGTATGGACATTTCATCGTAAACCACGATGACCCCGGAAGGGGGCACCTTGTAAAAATCCGCCAGACTCCTGACGGCCAGACCGGAATTATTCATATAGGTGCCGGGCTTTAAAAGAAAGACTCTTGCGCCGCCCAGTCTGGCCTCAAAACATTGCCCAAGATCCTTCCAGGCCCGCCATCGCCCCTGCGCAGAGGCGCGGGCGGCAAGATCCGCCAGGAGAAATCCGATATTGTGCCTTGTCCGCTCGTATTCACGGCCAGGGTTTCCAAGCGCCGCGACTATATAAATAGTTTCTTCCACCTCTCCACCTCTTGTAAAAGAAAGAGCGGGAGCCAGCCAACGTTCGTGCAGGCGCCGTATAACCGGCCTATGGCCATCGTACGGCCAATTCCTGTACTCGCATATGACCCGCTCCCGCTCCGTTTGAAAAGAAGGCTATTTCTTGGGTTCGGCCTTCTTCTCTCCGGGCTTCGCGGCGGCTCCGGCCGCGGGTTTCGCCCCGGGCTTGGCCGCGCCTTCCGCGCCTTCTTCCTCTTTCTTGCCCTTAGCGGCTACGATCTCGGGCTCGGCAGCTGCGGCTCCGGCGGCCGCTCCGGCGGCTGCCACGGGGGCTTCAACAACTTCTTCCTTCGGCGCCACAATGCTGACAATGATATGGTTCGGATCGTCCAGGATCTCAACCTTGTCGTGCTTAATGTCCTTAACGCGGATGGCTTCATTAAGTTTCAGGTTGGAAACCTCGACTTCTATCTCTTTAGGGATGTCCATCGGCAGACTGAGGATGTTGAATTCACGCATCGAATGTTCAATGATACCGCCCTCCGTCTTAACGCCAAAAGCCTCTCCCACGATCTTGATGTGAACCTTGACCGTGATCTTCTCGGTCAGCGAGATCCTGTGAAAGTCTATGTGTATCACTTTATCGGTGACTACATGCCGCTGGACTTCCTTTATAATGACGTTGTCCTCTTTATCGGAATACTTCAGCCTGAGGACGGCGTTGGAGCCCCTCTTGAGAACGCCGAGCATTTCTTTTTCGGAAACTGTGATCTGTACCGGCGGTTTTTTTAAGCCGTAGATAACGGCGGGCGTTATGCCTTCGGCCCTGAATTTGCTCAGAACGCCCCTGACTCCGGCTTTTTCCCTGAGCTGCGCTGCCACATTTAACTGTTCCATACCTGCCTCCTGAATATTACCGATGATCTGCATTAACGATTCAAGATTGACTTTAAGATTCAAAAATCCTGTCTTGAATCTCCCCCAATCACTTGAAAAGCTCGCTTATAGATTGGCCGACATGATTGCGCTTTATGGCTTCAGCCAAAAGCTCGGCCACGGATATTACCTTAATTTTAGCACTTTTTGAGGTGTTTGCGGGAATGGTGTCCGAAATTATCAACTCTTCTATAGGAGAATTGTTTATTTTATCAATGGCGTCCCGCGATAAAACGCCATGTGTGCATGCAGCCACGATAGTGGCGGCGCCATGCTCTTTCAAGGCGAACGCAGACTGCACCAGAGTCCCGGCCGTGTCCACTAAATCGTCGAAAATAAAGCAGTTCATCCCCTTAACATCACCGATGATATTATATACCACCGCCTCATTCGGACGAGGCCGGCGTTTATCGATAATGACAAGACCGACGTTCAGACGCTTGGCGAAAGACCGCGCGCGCTCTACGCTGCCCACATCCGGCGAAACCACCACCAGATTCTTCAAGTCCCTGTTTTTGATGTGCTCCAGCACCACAGGCCGGGCGTAAAGATGATCCATGGGTATATCGAAAAAGCCCTGTATCTGCGCCGCGTGCAGATCAATGGTTATAACACGATTGGCTCCGGCCGAAGTTATCAGGTTGGCCACCAGTTTCGCCGTAATGGCGACGCGGGGAGCAGGCTTGCGGTCGGCTCTGGCGTAGCCGTAATAGGGCAGAACGGCCGTGATGCGTCCGGCGGAGGCCCGCCTGAGAGCGTCCATCATGACCAGCAGTTCCATAACATTTTCGTTTACGGGCGGGCAGGTGGGCTGGATCACATAACAATCGTCGCCGCGCACATTTTCCATGATATGCACGTCTATCTCTCCGTCAGCGAAGCGGCCGACCCTGGCTTCTGAAAGCGGCACGCCTAGAATATCGCAAAGCTTCTGCGACAGTGCCGGATTTGCGCTGCCGCTTATGATCTTAAGCGCTCCCGTCTTCCATGAATCGCTCGTCATGAGGTTTACCTCTTTTTAAGCTGTTTTACCGTCTGTCTCGCCCGGGCAAGAGCAAGGGTTTTTGGCGGAACATCCTCGGTTATTGTGGAACCCGCGCCTATAAGAGCGCCCGCGCCCACTTTAACCGGAGCCACCAGGTTGGTGTTGGAGCCTATGAAAGCCCCCGCTCCTATTACGGTCTTGTGCTTACGCACGCCGTCATAGTTGCAGGTGATGGTGCCCGCGCCGATGTTGACTTTTTCACCCATCTCCGTGTCACCCACGTAACTCAGGTGCGACACTTTTGAGCCGCGCCCGATCCGCGATTTCTTTATTTCTGAAAAATTGCCCACTTTTGCGTCGGGGCCGATGTCTGACGCGGGCCTGAGATGGGCGAACGGCCCCACCGCTGAGCCGGTCCTCACCCGGCTTTCCGCCAGGAAACAGGAAAATTTTATCTCGGAACCGTCCTCTATCAGACAGCTGTCAATTACGCCGTAAGGGCCAAGCCGGCAGTTCCGGCCGATCACGGTGGAGCCTTTTATATGCATGCCTGGCTGAACTACGGTATCGCGCCCGATCCTGACGCCTTCTTCTATATAGGTGTTGTCGGGGTCTATTATTGTGACGCCGTTATCCATAAGCCGCTGAAGGACTCTTTTATTTATCATCTTGTAAGCTCCCGCCAGATCCCGCCTGGAATTGATGCCGGTTATCTCCGTTTCGTCCGAGGCCTTGAAGGCCCTGACTTCTCCGCCTGAAGACAGAATATTCTCCAGCGAATCGGTCAGATAATATTCCCCTTTGGGACCTTTCTTCCCTAGAGTTTTGACGGCCGCCGCCAAGGCGGAAGTTTTAAAAAAATAAGTCCCGGAATTTACTTCTTTCAGATCCAGTTCCGCCGGGGAAGCGTCCGAAGCCTCTACGATAGCCTCAACGGCCCCGGCCGGATCTCTTTTAATCCTGCCGTAACTGCCCGGCACGCTCAGGTCCGCAGTCATTACCAGGCAATCCGGCCTTTTTGCGAGATAATCCGCCCTCATCTTCTTCAGCGTTTCTGTTTTAAAAAGCGGCGCGTCTCCGCAGAGCACAAGGGTATGTTTGAAATTTTTTATCTCCGGCAGAGCTTCCCGCACCGCGCGGCCGCTGCCCTTAAGCAATTTTTGGGTGACAAAAACCACTTTGGCACCGGCCGGTTTTTTTGCGAGGTATCCGTCCATGGTCTCCCGGACCATGCCGGCCTTATGACCGACGACAATGACTATTTTAGAGGGGTTAAGCGCGGAAATTTTTTCAACGACCCTCGCGAGCAGCGGCAGGTCGCCCAGGACATGAAGGACTTTGGGCAGTTCGGATTTCATCCTGGTGCCGAGGCCGGCGGCGAGTATTAAAACGCAAAGGCTGTCTTTTTCGGGCATAAAAAAGAAAAGTCCTTCAAACCGACAGGGGAGAGTACCGCTAAAATTTTACAAAATAGTAAGGCGTGTAAGAAAGGAATTACTGATCAGCCTGGATCCCGCAAGTTCGATTAGTCCGCCCACACAGCGGTTACCGCGCCGCGGTCCCCGCAGGAGAACCTGTAGGCGTAAACACCATTACTGAGGTCGAGCCGTTGCGGGGGCTGGCCGTCCCAGCCGCGCAGAAGTGAGGCCATGTTGCGATAGGCCCAGAAGCCCAGCTTACGAACCCCCGCACCCGGAGAATCGGCCTCTTCTCCGTTATAGATGAGTCCGGTTTGATTAAAGTAGCCGGGGCCTATCTGTGCGCTGTTCATTATGGACCAGGCCCAAAAAACTTTCCTGACTCCCTGGCCAAAAGCCGTCACATAACGCTTGACCAACTCCGCCGCCTGCTCACGCTCGGATTGGCAGGGCAGCCCGCGCGGACAGCCGCTATAAACCCCCACCTCGGTCATCCAGACCGGCACATCTTTAAATCCGGCCGCTGAGAGGTCGGAGCGGATCATCTTAAATACCTCCGGCAGCACGCGCCATTCGCCGGGATGCCCGTACCAATGTATATCGAAGATGTCCATATCCCTGCCGCCCAGCTCTTTTAAAACAGGCAGGACCGTGCGGCGGTATTCCTCAACGGACTTCCCGAACGGCAGCTTCCAAAAGCCGGCCAGAAGAACCTTGGCTGACGGGTCCGCCGCTTTTATGGCGCGGCTGGTGAGGCGCACAAGCCGGCCATACCCCCGGCGCGCGGCGCGCGGCTCGTTGTCCACCTGCCAATATCGCACCTTGTGCCGCAGTCCCGGCATATCGTCCTTGCCGTCTCCGTCATAGCGTTCGACCACCGCCCTGACCCAGGCGGCGTACGCCTTCTCGTCAGACGGGACGTAACCGCCGGCCTTGATATAGGTCTTTGGATCGAATCCGGACCGGCCGGGCCGCCGGGGTCCGTCGCTTCGGATCATGGCATCCTGCACAGGACAGATGTTCTTGAGCGCCAGAATACCGGATGGCAACTGTTGAAAATAAAGATCGATCTCATCCCAGGAATAGTTCCGCAGGGAAATGTCCGGCTGGCCCAGCGCCCACATGAGGTAGAACCCGCCACGATCCCACTTGGCGCCTATCTCCCGCGCATAAGAATAATCCTCTCCGTCCGGAGTCGGCACAGAAGCGGGATGGAAGCCGAACGGAGACGCCTCCGCCGGCCGCGCCGGGCCGGAAACACCCTCCGCTATCCAGACCGGGTCCTTACCGATCCGGACCGTAACAAAGCCGCCTTCCGGACGCAGAACTTCCCGTCCTGTAGTCGGAGTTTCGTCAGGATCGGCGCCGCTTTCGCCCTCAGGGAAAGCCCGAACCAGAACCGCTTCGGAGAAGCGCACGGGCACGCGGACTTCGCTATCAGGAGCAGCCAAAACGGGCGCGCCAGCCGCCAGCAATACCGCCGCCGTTAAAATAATTTTCATGTGTTCTTCAGTTTAATACGCGCCAGTTCTTCTTTTTCCAGCCGGGACATTCTTTTTATCCGGGCTTCAAGCTTTGACGCGGTAGAACGGGTTTTGCTCTTTTTATGCCAGACAAGTTCCACGGGACCGAAGGCGGCGGTGTATTTTGCGCCTTTGCCGGAGTTATGGTCGGCCATGCGTCCTTTCAATCTATTTGTTATGCCGGTATACAAAGCGCCGTTGGCGCAGCGCGCGATATATACCGACCAGGATTTAACGGGCGGAGTTTTGGGTTTCATGCGCCGGAACAGGGTACAGAGGGACTTCGGCCGGGAACTACGCGCCTTCACCGTCAGCCACTGTTCTCACGTCCACCTTCTGTGGAGCGTGCATATGATAGACGTACCCGCTCCAATAGAGCTCCCGCGACCAGACGGAATTCAACAGGCAGGGAAGCTGGAGCAACGGGATTAATGGAGCCATCAGGCCCGCCCGCACAGAATAATTGCCGAAAGCGGGATCAACGGAACTTATGGACTGCGGAGCGTAGCGCCGGTAGGCCTCGAAAACGAGGTAAAGAGAAAGCATGTCCGCAGCTGCCATAGGAACGAGCAGGCCGTATTGCCCCATGCGAAGGAACCAGAACCAGAGGTAAAGCTTGCCCGCTATCCCAAGCGCGCCCAGAACCCAGACCCTGAACGCGTAGACTCTGCACCAGCGAAATCCTTTTGTAAACCAGGCGAAAAGCGCGCTTAAATCGCAATCTTCCCAACAGACCGGGATCGCTTTAAGTTCCAGCTCTATCTTCTTGCCCGCTTTTTTCAGCGCGTTGTTTACGACCAGATCATCTATGGCACTGCGCAGCCAAAGAGCGGGAATACCGAGCGTTTCAAAATCTTTTTTTCGTATGGCCCAGGCCGGGCAAAAAACCTGCGGGAATGTCGCCGAATAGGATATCAAGAGGCTCGTCCAGACCATGCGGAAGAACTGCGCTATGCCGGCGCCGTGAGCCACATATACCGGAGGATTTGTCACTACGGTCGTATCGGGGTTTTTTAAACGGCATACCAGGTTGCTCAACCAATTTTCCGGCACGCGTATATCGCAGTCTGCAAAGACGAAGACCTCGGTTTCCGCCGCGGAGTTTTTAAGCGCGAAAAGCATATTCATGGCTTTTTCGCAGCAGCGCACCGGGACAGCTTCAGATGAGAGTAATTTCCAGGGGACGCCGGGGTGATCCGGCAGCAGCGCCTGCAGCGCCCGGTATGCGGAGTCCGTGGTGCGGGGGCTTACAAAAATCAGCTCGTAAGGACCGGGATACTTCTGCGCAAGGAAAGAGAGCATGTTCTTTTCAAAATGGCGCGATGCCCCTTTGCAGGAGATAACGACTGACGCCGGCGGCGCATAATCGGGTTCCGGCGCGGAACTTTCTTTGCGGAGTTTTACCCGGAACCGGACCGCCAGCAGCAACTGCCACGCTCCCACCGCCAGCATGAACCAGGTCATGTTTGCGATCGTGAAATATCCGTTAACTGCGGATAGCATTTCTCTCGGTGGGATCATAAATCTGGCTCCCGGGCTAGGACTCGAACCTAGACAAACGCCTTCAAAGGGCGTCGTGCTACCATTACACAACCCGGGAATAGAACTGTTATCCGCGGTTACGCGCGCCCTTTAAAAGCGAGAATCCCGCATTATTACTACTCTTCGTTACCGGCGGCCTGCGCCGTGGGAACACCGCCTTTTGCAAGCTCATCGTTGTAAGCCTTCAGTACAACTTGTTCAAGCGTATGCCGAAAGTCGTTAGCTATGGGATGGGCAATATCTTTGTAAGATCCGTCCTTTATTTTTCTGGAAGGCATGCAAACGATAAGGCCATTATTGCCGTTTACCACCTTCATGTTATGCACCACGAAAACGCCGTCAAAAGTTACCGTGGCGAAAGCCTTCAACCTGTCCTCACTGCGCAGATGTATCCTGACCTCTGTGATGTCCATACTGTCCCCCCCTAATATAACCCGCCCCCGGAAGGCGCCAATATAGCCTTTACCGGTATGATATTAGGATTTTAGCAAAAAATCCACAAGGAAAACCTTGCGATTCGATTTTTTTATGATTTTTGAGATTTTGCCGGCGGATGATCTGTCTTCAGCCAGGGCAAAAACGGACGCGCCGGAACCCGACATCAGAACGGCCGGCGCGCCGGCCTTTACAAGATCTCCTTTCGCGCGGCGCACCGCCTCGTAACGGGGAAGGACCGGCTCCTCCAGGCGGTTAAAAAGAAGGCTGCCCCAATCTTTGAGAGACTCGCCCGCCTCAAGCGCTTTGATGAGGGCGTTTAATTTTTTAATATTGCCCGCCGCTTCTGCGGCTGCAACGGGCTTAAGAGCCTTGTACACAGGCCCGGTGTAAACGGGGACTCCCGGGTAAACCAGAATGATAACGGGCAGACGGCCTTTTGTTTTAACAGGGGTCAGCAGTTCCCCCCGGCCCCTGCCGGCGGAAAAAGCTCCCCTGGTCAGAAAAAACGGCACGTCTGAGCCGAGCGCTAAAGCCGCGGCCATGAGCTTTTTAATATTTTTGTCCGCGTTCACGCCATAAAGGAGGCACAGGCCCTTAAGAGCCGCTGCGGCGTCGGATGAACCGCCGCCAAGACCCGCGCCCACCGGTATTTTTTTCACAAGAGTGATCTCTGCGGAGGGATCTATTTTAAAGGCCTCAAAAAAAGCCATGGCGGCTTTGTAAACTATATTGTCCCCGGTTTTTAACGGCTTCAGATTGGCTTTATTCACGACCCTCAGACTCACACCGGGCTTGCCCGTTTTTTTCAGGGTCAGGCCGTCGGCGAGCGAGACCTTCGCGAAAAGCGTAGCAAGATCGTGATAGCCGTCAGGCCGATCTCCGGTAACCTCCAGGAAGAGATTAATCTTTGCCGGGGCTTCTATCCTGATCATACGGGCCGGATGTTTTTTCATTTCAAAACCAGTTGTTGAAAATTGAAGCTGGGGGACCCCATCGCGTTATAAGAATTAAGCGCTTACATAGCCTTAACGTTTATGGAACAAGGGTGTTAAATTCCTGCAGGTTTATCTGACTCTTGTCCAGCACCACTTTAAGAGAGAAGAACGGTATCTTAAAATCCATGGTGGCCGGAATAAGGTAAAGGTTCTTAAGAAAATAATCTCCGAAAGCGACTTCAAGTTTTTTTTCTTTCAGCGGAATTAACTTTTTTACGCCAAAGTCATCGCCCAGATAAATCTTCCGGGAACCGCTGAGCAGGATATCGGAGCCCCACCCGTTCTCAAGTACCGCGCCGGAGAGAAAACCGCCGGACAGGTAATCTTTGAGCTCGGTCCCGATCAGCGCTGACCAGTATCCGAAAGTTTCCTCATTTATATTATTCAGGGACGCCGCGTCCATGGCAACTTCGTCCCCCTCTATTTTTATCTTCCACATAGGCGCCATAAGCGGCCCTACCAGCGTGAAGGCAAAACTGTCCGGCGGGGAAAACCGGAGCACGCCGTCCAGTTTTATTTTCCTGCCTTTAAATCCGGCGTAGACCTTAACGAACGCGGAAAAATCCCGGCCGTTGAGTCCGAAAGTCTTCATCAATTCCACGGTAAGAGCCGAAGCTTCGGCGTCGGGTATACGCTTACGGGCGTTTTTTATCTTATCCTGAAAATCTTTCTTCTTACCCGCGCGCTCAAGCACTAGAGCAATATTGTAAGCTCGCCAGGCGCCACGCCAGTCCGACTCGGCGGCGTAGATGTCGCCCGCGTGGCCCCATAATATGGCATCGCCGCAGATGATATTAAGCGCAGCGTTGATCTCTTTGCGGGCGGCGGGATATTTGCCTTGCCTGAAATGCACCCAGGCCAGAGAATCCGCGTACGCGCCGTTGGCGGGGTCAGCTTTAACGGCCTTGTCTATAAGGTCCTCCGCCTCGGCCAACTTGAGTCCGCGGTCAGCCAAAGCGTAGCCCAGATAATTGAGTATGTTGGCGTTATCCGGATCCTTGGCCAGCAGATACCGAAAACTCTCTTCAGCGGAAGGCATATCGCCCTCACGCTCGCTGATAACGGCGTATTGGAGCCGCGCCTCCGAATAATCCGGATTTTTCGCGAGTATGCCCTTCAACAATTCGGCGGCCCTGGAGGTTTTATGTGTGTCATCGTAACCAAGCGCCAGGAAATATGAAATTTCAAGATTGTCGGGCCATCTCTTATGCCCGCCCTCCAGCAAAATTATGGCTTTATCATAATGCCCGCCCTGCGTATAGTAGTAGCTAAGCCGCAG
The DNA here is from genome assembly GCA_903867985.1 of uncultured Elusimicrobia bacterium. Classification (GTDB taxonomy): domain Bacteria; phylum Elusimicrobiota; class Elusimicrobia; order Elusimicrobiales; family UBA9959; genus YA12-FULL-51-18. The sequence continues at coordinate 17,476 of CAIPTO010000040.1, forward strand.
CGCCGTACCGGGGTTTTCCTTCAGGTCCTTCGAAGTCTCAAGGTATCCGGCGGCGGCCGCGAAATCACGCCGCTGTTCGCTTATCACGGACAACCAGAAGCAGGCCGCCGTATTGGTTTTATCCAGCGCGTAGGTTTTGGCGAAATATTTTTCAGCCTCGTCAAGGTTAGAAACCGCCGGGGAAGAGTAGATCTCTCCGATATGGTTCAGGAGCTCGGTGTTGTTTCCCTCCAGAGCAATAAGCTCTATATATTCACTCAAGGCCGCCGCGGTGTCGTTCTTCACTTCATAATAGTTGGCCAGCATGTAGCGGGGCTGAACATACATGGAATCATCATCTTTGGCCTGGAGCAGGTGTTTCAACATAGCCGCGGAATCGTTTTTAACGTTATAAAGCAGCGCCAACTGGTAATTAATCTCCGCCGCCTCATCCGGCTTAAGGACTAGATAGCGTTTAAGATATTCTATGGCTTTGTCAGGATTCTTTGAACTTAAAAGGCTCGCCAACTGGTAGATCGCATCCGAATTCTCATTGTCCAGGGCCGCCGCCTTTTCAAAAGCGGAGCGGGCCGCGTCTATATCGCCTTTAGCCCACTGCACGCTGCCGTAAAGTACCCAGTTCTCAGCGGAAGTCGAATCCGACTGAACAACATAATCAGCCCATTCTTCGGCCTCAGTCATCTTTCCTATATGCAGGGCCAGGTTAAGGGCCTGCTTATATACGAAAACCGATTGAGGGTCCAGCAGCATCGTGGTTTTGTATTCCTGCAGGGCAGAATCAAAACTTCCCTTGCGCTCAAGTATCAACCCGTTCATAAAGTGGAGGTATGAGGATTTATCCGCCGCGCGCGCGGCCGTAAGGCTAAATATCAAAACCAGCAGAACCAGAGAAGTTATTTTCTTTATCATCATTATCTCCAAAGAAACCGTACCGCCTGGTCCTCAAGCTTGCATCGTCTTGCGCATTAAAACAGCGGCGTCTGAATTATTATAGAACTTTGGCCGCCTGCCGACCACTTTAAAACCGAGCTTCCCGTAAAGCGCTATCGCCGGCGCGTTGTGTTCATTGACCTCCAGGTCAACTTCAGCGCAGGCGTTTTTCACGGCATATTCGGCCAGTTTCCCTATCAGGGCCGTAGCCGCTCCGGCCCTCCGCGCTTTGACGGAAATGACTATGGAATTAAGCTGTATCTGGGGCTTCAGGATCCAGAAATTAATAAAACCCAGCAAAGCGCCTTCATCCCAGACCGCCAGGGTAACTGAAAATTTCTTTTCAAATTCCGCGGCCAGACCGCTCTCGCCCCAGGCGGGATACCCGGGATTCTCCGCTTCCAGCGCCGCCAGGGCCGGGATATCCTCTCTGCGCGCTCTTCTTATCAGCATAGGCGGGACTTGTTCTCTTCTTTCCAGAGCCTGACCGGCCTGGACTTATTCTCCAGCTCATATTTAGCCGGTTTAAGATAAAGCGGCGTGAGGTCCCTGTTTTTAAGAGCGAGTCCCGTCTTTATAACAAACTCTGGCAGTATTTTTGAAACGCGCGCCGGAGCTTTTTCCAACGCCTCCGGAACCAGCGAATAGATGTCGGCTTTCTCTTCGGCGTCGGCTATTATATACAAATCGCTTCCCTGGGAGGCAAGATATCCCGCAACCTCCGTATCCTTGAACCAGCGCGGCGCCTCGGCCGGGGTGAGGTCGTAAAGCGTAAAGCGTAAAGCGTAAAGCGTGGCCGCCCCCCTGTCTTGCTGCCGCGCTGTCTTGCTGCCGCGCTGTCCCGCTACCCTGAACGCCTGACAGAAATACTCGTCTTTAAAAGCGTGCACCAGCGCGACTATGCGCGCCTCTTTTCTTCCGGCGGCCCAGGCAAGGAATTCTTTTGAGGACGCGGCCTGGGCGGCCAGAATGTCGAACAGGGTGGAGGAATAGACCCGTATCCCGGCCATGGTCTTCAATGCGCTGGCTAAAGTCAGCCCCACCCGCAGGCCGGTGAAACGTCCCGGACCGGTTATGACGCACAGCGTGGAAATATCGGTTAACCGGGCCTTGCGCCCGCCCAGCAGGCGGTCCAGCATGGGAAACAGCACCCTCTCCTGGTTAAGGACTTTTTTTGAAGCGTTGTAAAATTTCCCCTCCGCCAGCAGGGAAAGTTTCACTCTTGAGCCGGATGTGCATATACCGGCGGTCAGTTTTTCAGCCATTTTATTTTCAATCCTTCCAGTATTTTTTCCGCGGAGAGACCGTTGGCGCGGGCACTGATGTCCCGGGCGTCGCCTCCGGCCAGTTCAAAGTCCAGTTCCAGAAACTCCCCCCGCCCATACAGATACTCGGCGGAAGAAGCCCATTCTATCGCGGTAACCCCGTCTTCAACTCCAAGATAATCTTCAATGCCTATATTAGTCATTTCTTCCGGAGAGATGCGGAACAGGTCGAAATGGTAAAGCTTCAGCTTAGACCTTTTCCCGCCTTTATAAGTCCTCATAAGGTTGAAACTGGCGCTCACCGGCGAAGTTTTTGAGCCGAGCGCTCCGGCCAATCCCTTAACGAAGAACGTCTTGCCCGCGCCTATCATGCCTTTGAGCGAAAGGACTTCCCCGCCTTTAAGCAGACCTGCCAGCGCTCCGGCCAGCCGGAGAGTATCTGACTGGCTTCGGCTTTTAAAAATGGTTGAAGCTTTGGACTTTGCCTTCATAGCCTTCCATGACCACGCCCGCGCCTCTTTCTATCCGCCCGACGGACATAGCCGCGGGCAGCAATTTTTTAACGAGCGCCGCTTTGGCGGGTTTAACGGTGAAAACCAGACCGTAATCTTCGCCGCCTGAAAAAGCGTATTCCCGCCACGATCTGCCCTTAGCCGCCGCGTAAGCCGCCAGAATCGGGGAAACAGCCTCAGGGCCGGCCCGAAGCCTGACGCGGCACCGCGACAACTCCGATAATATCCGAGCGCTGCGGCCCAGGCCGTCGGAATTATCAAGCATGGCCGAAGCAAGCCCCCGCGCGCCGATAAGCGCGCCCTCTTTTAAAAAAGATTGCGGCTCCCAGAAGCTGCGCACAAGTTTTTTAAAACGTTTCTTATCGGCGGCCAGCCCGCTTTTAAGTATTTCAAGACCGGCCTTCGCCTCTCCCAGCGGACCAAGGCTGAAAAGCGTGTCGCCGGGCCGGGCGCCGTACCGCGTCACGATATTTTTCCCCTCGGCCTCTCCCCATACGGTCATATAAAAATGCATTTCCCTGGCGCCGGTAAGATTCCCTCCGGCTATGCTGAGACCGAATTTCAGCGCCTCTTTTTTAATGGCCTTTATAAACCGCAGTATGAAATCCGCCGGCAAATCCTTTGGCAGCCCGGCTCCTATCAGGCATGACACAGGCCTGACCCGGCCCATGGAAGCCAAATCGCTCAGATTTACGCGCATCAGTTTGCGCGCCAGCGCTTCCGGAGTGGAAAAGCGCCTCAGAAAATGGGTGTTCTCAACCAGTTCATCGGTGGTGATAACCAGTTCTTTGCCGGGGGTGGTCCTGAGAACGGCGCAGTCGTCTCCCGGACCGAGGATCAGGCGCTTATCTCCGGGGAAGCGGAAATATTTTTCTATGTGGGCCAGGATCCCGGCTTCGCCTTTTTGTGAAAGTTTCATATATGCCTTATCTTCCGGAAAGCCGCCGGCAGGAATTTTACCAGTTCGCCGGCAAGCACGCAGCGCGATGTAAAACTTTCCGCCGCCAGGTCCCCGCACAAGCCATGCAGATAAACGCCCATCGCCGCGCTCCGGAGCGCGGTGGCCGGGGTAAAGCCGTTACTGCGGCCGGCCTGCGCCCAAAGGCCGGTGATAAGCCCGGCCAGGACGTCGCCAGCCCCGCCTTTGGCCAGCGCCGGTCCGCCGGTCGTATTGCGTAAGAACTTCCGTCCGTCGGTAATAAGCGTGCCCGGGCCTTTTAGCAGCCAGACCCCGCCAAAGCGGGCCTGGAGTTTTTGCAGCGTCTGCCTTTTTTCACGCGGAACTGTTTTAAAAAATCGCGAGGCCTCGCCGGCGTGGGGCGTGAAGATCCTGACCGTTCCCTGCTCCATCGCACCGGCGCCGCGGCGCGACAGAGCGTTGAGGGCGTCGGCGTCGACAACCGCGGGGATATTGAGATCCTTCAGTATTGCCCGGACAAAATCCGGGGCTTCGCCTTTAATCGACAAACCCGGACCGATAAGACATATGTCGTATTTTTTATCTTTCTGGAAAGCCAGGATCTTGCCGGCCGCCTTAAGCGACACCACCCCGTCCACGGAAGGCAGTGGAAGCGTCATGGCCTCGGGGACGGCGCCGGCGATAACAGGCTGTTCGGAGTCCGGGCAGGCCACGGTCACCAGCCCGGCTCCGGCCTTAAGCGCCGCGCGCGCGGCCAGTACCGCGGCCCCGGTCATGCCGCGTGAACCGGCTATTATGAGCGCCCTGCCGTAATCCCCCTTATGGGAGTTTTTTTTACGCGTCAGAAGGAACGGGCGTAAATATTCAGCGGTGATATTAGTATTCATGATAAAACTATTCGTTTGCCATACGCAGGATTAAAGGAGTATTTTCAGGCTTTAAACGCTATGGCGGACGCGCACGCGTAATTTGCGGTGTGAGAAAGCGAGAGCATGACGGTTACGCCTTTAAGGCCCGCACCTTTAAGCGCGACTTCCGGCCTGCCGGTTTCAGTTTTAGAGATAGATATCGCCTTAAGCGGCAGGTCCTTCCTGTCCAACGCCTTTATAACGGCTTCCTTGGCGGAGAAGCGCGCCGCGATGCGCTCGCAGGCGTTCTTGCCTTTGAGACAATAGGCGATCTCTTCCGGCGTAAAAAATCTTTTGAGGAAAGACGGGGTTTTCCTGTAGAGCCGTCTGACGCGGGCCACCTCGGTTATGTCTATGCCCACGCCGCAGACCGCGCTGTTTTTTTTCATACCCTGACCCCTATACCCTTATTTAGCGGACCGTGACGCTTTTGGCAAGATTCCTGGGTTTGTCAATGTCGCATTTTTTGGAGAGCGCGACAAAATAGGCGAAGAGCTGCAGCGGAATGACCGTGAGCAGCGGCGAAAGTATCTCAAGGGTCTTCGGCACCACTATATACTTGGAAGCTTTTATTATTTTCCTGGAATCTTCATCCACGATAGCTATCACCTCGGCCCCCCGGGCCTTGGCTTCTTCTATGTTGTTGGCGACAAGTGAAAGCATTTTAGAGGTAGTCGCTATGGCCAGCACCGGCATGCCCTTGTAGATAATAGCTATCGGCCCGTGTTTCATTTCGCCGGCGGCGTACCCCTCCGCGTGCACGTATGAGATCTCTTTTATCTTCAGGGCGCCCTCCAGCGCGATGGGGAAATTAATATGCCTGGCGATGAAAAGAAAGTGTTCGCTTTGAGCGAAACACTCGGCCACTTTGGAGATGGCCCCCTCGCCGGCCAGCGTGTCCTCTATCAGGCGCGGTATTTTAAGGAACTCGTCCACATACTTACGCGCGTCGGCTTCAAAAATATTCTTGCGGATGACCGCGAAATGGATGGCCAAAACGTACATGGCGGCCATCTGGCCGATGAAAGCCTTGGTGGAGGCAACACCTATTTCCGGGCCGCAGTGCGTATAGAGCACAAAGTCGGCCTCGCGGGTCAGAGTGGAGCCCAGGGTATTGGTTATCGCCAATACTTTTCCGCCCGAGGCTTTGGCCTCGCGCACGGCGTAAAGGGTATCGGCGGTTTCGCCGGACTGAGAGACGGCGATGACCAGAATATCCTTGTTCACGATCTTGGCCCGGTCGGAAAACTCGGAGGCGAAATCCACCGATGTCGGCAGCCCGAAGTTTTCGAACACGTACCGGCCCACCAGTCCGGCGTGATAGGCGGTGCCGCAGGCTATGATCTGCACGCCCTTTATATTTTTAATTAATTCCGACGGCAGATTTATTTCCTGCTGGAGTATATCGCCGTTAAGCGGCAGCAGACGGCCCCTTAAAGTGTTCTCCACGGACTCCGGCTGCTCGTGTATCTCCTTGAGCATAAAATGCTTATAGCCGCCTTTTTCGGCCATGGTGGAATCCCACTGTATGGTGACGGGCGAATGGTCAAGCTTTTTACCCTGGAAATTAAAATAGGAAACGGAATCGGCTTTCACCGCGGCTATCTCGCCGTCGTTCATGAATACGGCTTTTTTGGTGTATTTCAGGAACGCGGAAACATCGGAGGCTATGAAGTTCTCACCGTCGCCGAGACCTATGACCAGCGGACTGTGCTGGCGCGCGGCAAGAAGCATATTGGGGCACTTGGCCCACAACACCGCCATGGCAAAAGAGCCCTGGAGTTCCGCGATGGCGCGCCGGACGGCCTCGAAAAAAACCGGCTCAAGAATAGCGCCGCGCGCGGCGGCTCCGGACACGTTAAGAGTTTTTAATTTTTCTTCTATGAGGTGGACCACCACTTCCGTGTCGGTCTCGGACTTGAATTTATGCCCGGTTTTTAAAAGCCTGCCCTTCAGATCGAGATAGTTCTCGATAATACCGTTATGGACGATTACAACCTGCTTATTGCAGTCCGTGTGCGGATGAGCGTTATCTTCGGACGGGACGCCGTGGGTAGCCCAGCGGGTGTGGCCTATCCCCACCACCCCTTTTTTAAGCGGGTCTTTGGCTATAAGGGCGTCAAGCGCGTCCACGCGGCCGCTGACGCGCTTAAGATAAAGCTCGCTCTTGGGGCTTATCCCGGCCACGCCGCATGAATCATAACCGCGGTATTCAAGCCGCTTGAGCCCGTCAACCAGTATATCCGTGGCTATTTTTTTGCCGATATAACCTGTTATTCCGCACATAAGTTAGGGTATAGGGTGTAGGGTTCAGGGAACAGTTCTGAAAAGAAAACCTGTTTAACCCCGTCCTTAATTACCCATGATCTCCTGTTAAAATATGTTTTAAATTGCCCGTTACTTACCCTAACCCCCGTCCCCTATACCCTGCTGTTACTGCATCAGCCTTTTCATCTCGGCCACGGCGTTCTTCAGACCGACAAAAACGGCTTTAGAGATGATCGAGTATCCTATATTGAGGTAATCCATACCTTCTATCCTGGCCACCGCCACGACATTGTAATAATCGAGGCCGTGCCCGGCGTGCAGTCCCATTTTAAGCTCTTTTACCAGAAAAGAGGCCAGTTGCAGTTTCTCAAGTTCCTTGGCCTGCAGCTTCTTTCCCCAGGACTCGGAATAGGCGCTGGTACAAAGTTCTATGCTGTCGGCTCCGATATTGTGCGCCGCGCGTATGGCCTGAGGCTCCGGATCAACGAAAAGGCTGACCTCGATGCCGGATTTTGAAAGATTGCGCGTGATCTTTTCAAGGTCGGAGAGCTTTCCGGTCATCTTCAGACCGCCCTGAGTGGTGAGTTCGTGCGCTGATTCCGGCACTATGCAGACCGAATCCGGCCTGACCCTCAGCGCTATCTTTTCCATTTCGGCCGTGGCGGCCATCTCAAGGTGCACTATGCCTTTAACTTCCTGCCTGACCCTCTCCAGATCCGAATCTTTTATGTGGCGGCGGTCGCCGCGCAGATGCATGACCACCATATCCCCGCCGGAACTGAGGACAACGCGCGAGGCCTCCACGGTGTCGGGATTCTTCTCGTTCCGCGCGTTCCTTAAAGTTGCAATGTGATCGATATTGACGCCAAGTTTTATATTTCTCATAAACCCTCCTTTAAAATCCGAATCAACGTATTACTTTTTCCCCGCCAGCGCGCCCGAATGCTTTTTGTAATGCTCTATCAGGTCGTCGGCGATGGTCTTGATGGCGGCCCTGGACTCGCCTTCCACAAGTATGCGCAGCAGCGGCTCGGTGCCGGAATAACGTATAAAAATACGGCCGTTCCCCCTGAGTTCATCCTCAAATTTTAGGATCTTGTCATTAAAACCGCGGACCTTTTCAAGCGGCGGCTTATTGGAAACTTTCAGCGACCCTACCACCTGCGGGTAGCGTTTCCAGAGGTTTCTGAAGTAACCCAAAGGCCTGCCCATATCCCGCACGGCGGCGAGGATCTGAACGGCCGTAAGTATCCCGTCCCCGGTCGGGGCGAACTCCCTGAAAATTATATGCCCGCTGGACTCCCCGCCTATCTTCAAGTCCTCTTTGCGCATCGCGTCGGTGACGTTCTTGTCGCCCACGGGAACCTGCATCACTTTAATGCCGAGACCGCCCAGATGTTTTATGAGCCCGTAGTTGGACATAAAAGTCAGAACGGCCTTCTTGTTAGTCAGCCGGTCAGCTTTGAGCATGTAAGGAGCGGCGATCGAAATGAGGTCATCCCCGTCCAAAAGCCCGCCTTTTTCATCGGAGAACATGCAGCGGTCCGCGTCGCCGTCCAGGCTGATGCCGCAATAGGCGCCTGTGCGCAGGGTTTCTTTACGCATTGCTTCGGTATAAAGAGCCCCGCAGCCGATATTTATATTTTTACCGTCCGGCTTGGCACCCATAACCGTTACATCCGCGCCCAGTTCCTTGAATATTTTAGGGGCGGTCTTGTACGCCGCGCCATTGGCGCAGTCCAGCACCAGTTTTACTCCCTTAAGGGAAAAACCCTTGGGCAGCGTGCCTTTGATGAAATCGATATAGTCGCGGGAATAATCCTTTTTCTGGATGGCGTGCTTTATATGCTTAAAAACCAGCGGCTTGCCGCCTAAAAGCAGGGCCTCTATCTTGCCCTCTATGGCATCGCTCAATTTAAGCCCGTCGCGGGAGAAAAATTTTATGCCGTTGAATTCCGGCGGGTTATGGCTGGCAGAGATAACGATACCGAAATCCGCGTTCTCGCGTTTGACCAGATACGCCACGGCCGGAGTGGAGATGACGCCCAGGTCCAGGACCTTGAATTTATTCGCCCAGATGCCCTCTACCAGCGCTTTTTTTATGCGCTGGCCGGAAGCTCTGGAATCCATGCCGATGAGAACCACCGGTTTCGTGTCCGGATGCCTGTTATAATTGGCAAGCACCCGCGTGGCGGCATAGCCTATCTTGCTTATAAAATCCTCGGTAAAGGGATATTCCCAGGGAATGCCCCTGATACCGTCTGTTCCGAATAATTTACCCATAAAATTAGAAAATTCCAGCGATGGCGCGCCGTACCGGACTTTTGCCTAATGAATACTAATTTTATATTATATTATCGCCGTCGTCTAGGACTCCGGCTGTAAATCCACCCTGATAGCTGCACAGCGCGACTGCGCTACGGCAGAGGAGGAAGTTTTACTCCTTGGTATTCAGGAGATTCCCGCATCAGGGGGTTCAGTGCGGCGACTGAGCCTGGCGAAGGAAGCAAACGCGGAAGGGGGGCAGCGCCCCCCTCCGGGAGCACCGGACCGATTTCCATTAGAGGTCCGGCGGTAATCCGCCCCGCGCATGTGTTTAGCGCGGGGTGCGACAGGGGAGAGGTGTGTGAGCGGTTGAAACAGCAGGTCTCGAAAACCTGTAAGGCGCACGAGAT
>CAIPTO010000041.1 GCA_903867985.1 uncultured Elusimicrobia bacterium
ATGGTTAGTTGCTCCATTTAATCCCTCCTGGCTAGTTGCCTGAAGGGTTAGTTTACCTCAAACCATGACATTTCTACTTGCCGCCACCATGACATTTTAAAAAAATCGCTACATGAGCTCACCTGACGCTTGACAGGGTTTTAACACTTTTGTAACATTACCTTGCTCTGTAGAGGAGCCTCCCAATTTCGAAAAAGGGAGGTCCGCAGACCCTGAAGGGGGGCAGCGGAGCGCCGATTTCAAGGCGCTTCTCCTTGAAGGCCGTAGGCCCCGGAAACGGGGCAGGCCCTAACTGTGGAAGCGGGAGACCGCTGAAACGGAAAGAGTGAGTACCGGACCCGCGAGGGAAAGGAACTTAAGCCCCGGCAACGGGCTTACGACAAAAAACAGGAGGAGTAATTAATGAAAAAAGTAATAGGAATGCTTGCGGTAGTCGCGCTTGTGTCCTCAGTAGCCAGCGCCGAACTGCTCAAGAACTTCAAGTATGACGGCAAGGTAGAAGTCAACGCGTATCACATGACGAACGCCTATGACTTCAATTCCAAGACAAAAGACACGGATAGCGATATCCAGACCCGCGTTCAGTTAAACGCCGGCTTTGACCTCAACGAAGATGTCAACGCTGTGGTTTCGGCCATAAAGAACAACAGAAGTTATGGCAACACCGGCACTGCAACCGGTGAAAGCATTGACGGGATCACTGCTGCGGTAACCTTTGAGCAGGCCTACCTGAACCTCAAAGGCGTACTGGGCATTGACCACAAACTCGGCCGCCAGTACTACGGCAATGAGGGCGACCTTGTTGTGTACTACGGACCCACCGGATATCCCTATATCTGGGGTCTGCCAGTATCAGCGCTTGACGCGTGGACAGGCTGGTATAAAACCGGCAAATGGGACATGCACGCCGTATCCGGCAAAGTGACAAACACGTATGCCGCTGCCCCTCTCCCCGGCAGCGACACGGATATCAATCTGAACGGTTTTGTGGCCAACTACGACCTCATGACCGATCTTAAACTCGGCGCCTACGTCTACGAGAAAAAATCGTGGCAAGCCAGCACCGTCACGGACCTAACCCTTGATGTCACTGGCGTTAAAGCCACCGGCAAATTCATGGGTTTTGACTACTACGCCGAACTTGCCAAGAACTACGGCCGCGCGGCAAACACCGCCACCGACAAGAACTACACCGGTACCGCCTTCCTGGCCAATGCCAAATACGGCATAGACCTTATGGGCAAATTGAGCTTCATGGGCGAATTCGCCATGGGCTCCGGCGATGACAAAACCACCGATAAAAAGATGAAAGCTTTCCATAGCATAAATTCCGATTATCGGCCCGGCGCCATCAACGGACAAGTGATGAGCGGTCTCTCCGGCATCACCGACTCCGGCCTCACAACCTGGAATGTAGGAGCGAAATGGAATCCCTCCAAGGTTGAGAAACTTGACCTAACCGCCAAGTACTTTTACTTCGCGCCCACCGAGACCAAGTTGGACGGCGTAAAGATCGGTTACACCACAATTGGAACCGAGCTTGACTTCGCCGCCAACTGGAAACACAGCGAGAACGTGAATGTACGCGGCACGCTGGCCGCTTTCATGCCTGATAAAAAATACGCCACCACCGTTTATGGCGGCACCAAGCATGACGCTGTCAACTACGCAGGGTTAGACTTCATCGTGAAGTTCTAATAATTTCCCGCAAGGGAAATGAAAAAGAACCCCGGGCTTCGGCCCGGGGTTCTTTGTTTTCCGGCTAAAGTCCGGCCGGGTCTTTCCGCGCAAAGCCTGAGGCCGCCTGTGATAGAGTTCGCATCCCATGTCTTTTCGCGTCTTATTTTATATAATTAATCCCAATGGCAAAGATGAACGAACCACGGGTTTACGGCCTACGGCTTATGGCATACGGCATGGCGGCCGTTCTCTGGCTCCCCATGACCGCCAGCGCCACCAAGCTTGACCTGTCCTCCAACGTGGACATCAAAGCCGCCAACTACACCAACCTTATAACAGGCGGCGAGCGCCACGGCCAGGCCGTCTATTCCGAGAACGCCAGCCTGGGCTTCATCATCAAGAATATCAAGCTTGAGAAAACCGAGAATTCCTCAATGGACGTGGGAATAGTCCTGAACAGCGTCGGAACCGGAGCCTCGACGAACACGATTACGGCCCCGCAGTTTTCAGAAGCCGTCAGCCGCTACCCGAATGTGGACGGCACGCCTTTTGTAAAAGAAGCCTACATAAGGGTTTACAATTTTTTAAACCCCAGGACGACCGTAACTCTCGGACGCCAGGCCTTCACGCTTGGCCAGGGCATCACGCTCGCGGACGACGGCCTGGGCCTGCCCGGAGCGAGGATAGAAACCGAAAAGCTTTTTAGAAACATGAAAGGCGAATTCTTTTTCTTCAGACCTTTCAAAGATACGGATTATGTCAAAATTATGGGCGCCGGGATCTATTACCCGTCAAACGAAGGCCTCTGGCACTTTTACCATTTCTGGGAACAGGGCGCGCAGCCCATGACCGAGCTCGGCCACACTTCCTTATCCAGAACGAAGAAGTTCACCGGCGTCAGATACTTCATCAACCACAGCCAGTTGAATTTTGACGGGGAGTTCATACTCCAGAGAGGCTCAGCCAAAGAAACCGGCGGCCAAACCGTGGACTACACCGGCTACGCCTTCCTCATAAAAGGTCTTTGGAATCAGGACATAGCCTTTTTCGGGCCTTCCAAAATGCGCCTTGCATACGGAAAATCTTCCGGCAATTCCGGGGATGTCAGCGACAAGGATAAAGCCTTCCTTCCTACTTTCGGGCACAGATTCAAAGGCGTGGAGCGCGAAGGCTTCGGAGAGATCGCGGGCGCCAGTCTTTATGATATCATCCAAACCTCGGCCACGCCAAACGGCCTGCCCAACGGCGTCTCCGGGCTAAACATCATAAATCTGGGCGTAGATATGCCCTACAAAAAACTTGCGCTCTCAGTTGATTTCTACAAGTTCAGGGCTTCACAAAATATAAGCAAAGAGTCTATCCAGATAGGCAGCGAATGGGACCTGAAGGCCACCTACCCGATGGGGGAAGGACTGCGCTTAAAGGCCGTCTATGCCGTTTTCAAACCCATGAGCCTCTACCCCCAGACCACCCCCATAAAACTCGTGTCCATGAGCCTCACAGCCAAGTTCTAACAGCAGTGGGTAGTGAATAGTGGCGAGTGGTCAGCAACTACCGGCTTACGACCCACTTGGTTACTAGCCCCCGCTGAATTTTCATTAAAAAGACCATTTTAATCCCCATATTTAGCCCGCCAATACCTATCATCTCTGGCATAGATACCAAAACATAGCCTGTAGCAGCAAAAAAGGGGGGAACGGGGAGCAAATCGCCCTGCAACCTCCCCAGCCCCTGCCCGTATCCCAAACCGACCACCCGCCACTATTCACTAACCGCTGTTGCTTTCGCTCGCCACGGCTATTCACAGTTATCCACACAGCTATCAACATGTTGATGGCATAAGATTGGCTTATAAGTGACATATGTTGACATATAATAACTTATACGCTAAAATATGCTGTATGAACCATTACAAATTACGGATAAAAGACCCCTCGGGCGCGGAATTCGAGGCCGAGGGCCCGGCGGAATTCATATCAAACGAAAAAGAAAGCTTCCTGAAAGACTTGCGTCAAAATATAGCCCACCAGCAATCCCTGCAAGCCGCACCCGTAGAAACATCTTCAAAAGCCGAATTCTGGAATAAAGTAACAGAGTCCGAAGGCGATCATCTCAGACTAAAGATAAAGTCGCCAAGAATAAGCCCCGCGGAGGCGGCGCTGACCCTGATAGCTGCCAACAGGGCCGCGAATCAAACAGAGTCCATGAGCGCCATAACGCTATCAAAAGCCCTTAAATCATCAGGCTACGAGCCGGCCAGACTGGACAGACTGCTTTCAACAGAGATCCGCGAGGGCAGGATCACCGCATCCGGGACAAAAAGAAATCGCACCTACCAGATAACGCAGAAAGGCCTGGAGAAGGCCCACAAAGCGATACAAGCGATGGCATCTAGCGACTAACGGCGAGCCTGCGAAACGCGGGGCTCAGGCGAATGGAAGACAAAACGGGCCCACAAGAAGGCGGCGATGCGAACGCGCGAACGAAGAGGACACCGGCCAGAAACAAGGAAAAGGACGCAATAACCACCAAATAATCCAACCCGACCAGATACGGTCACGAAGCGACGCAATCAGACGCAAAAACCCGCCCAAACACCACAAAAACCGCGTAGCGCAGCAGGCCCCATCCCATATTATCCAACTTACGATAATATATATTATGTTAACTTAATGCCCCCGCCAAGCGGACACACTTATACCTATAATCAGAAAGAATGTTTTATGATTTACGTATACAAAATAATGATTATTTTTACAAAATTAACACAATTTATAGCTTTTATTAACTGGCGGGCGTATTTTTAGCGACTTTCGCCTCCCCCGAAAAAATTTGCGTTTTCAAATTTGATTTTTTGCCTGAATTTTGCAAAATCCAAAAACCGCGAACCCCGACCTGGAGCCAAAAACTGCCTGATCCAAAACACCATTAAAGCTTTTTCAAAACTGAGGTGGTACCCCGCCGAAAAAACAGCCAACTTTCCAAAACCCTGAAAACACCACCAGTCCGGAAATGCCCCAGGACGAAAATCAGGGTACCAAAGTACCCCTTTTTCAAAACACCATCAAATCCGGATCCCGCGGAAGGCATCGCGCCCCACCCCGAAAGGCAAACATCAGGCTGTTTTCAAAACACCATGAAAGACATGAGGGCGCGCAAAGCCGCCCAACCGCCTGGCGATCCGTTCTATAAAAAACACCATGAAAGGCTTTATGGCCACCTGGCCGGTGGGAATGGGCAGGAAATAATGAAACTTAGAGGTTCAGTCGAAAATTAAAAACACCATCAAGAGCCGTTAACGCCCGAACATCCGCAGCACCCCGGCTTATGTGGTGGTGCACGCTTCCCCAAAATATGGCAGGAGCGTAATTTTGCATTTTCTAAAGGGGGAATAGAGGCATGAAAGGACAGAGATGCGCGGCACGCCGCGAAAACCGACAGGGCAGATCCACATTAGAGGCTAATTCTTCAGGTTTGTTATGAGGCTACAGGGCTCTTCCTCACTATAAGGCCCAGCCAGGGCAGGAAGGGAGGGCACCCAAAGGCGGTTTTGCTGGGGAATATGCTATTTCGCGCCTTTTTTGCCGATTCCCCCCTTTTGCTTGGCTATATAAGGGTTATCCCGACGGCACACGGGGCCCTCTTTCCCACTCCGTCTCCCGTTGCGGGAAATCTGTTTCTGTTTGTTTGGATGTTATGCCAGTATAGCAGGTTAGAACAACGGGCCCAGGTAAAAGTAGAATATTTCCCCGCCATCGCTGGTCCTTACAGCGTAATCAAAGCTTAAGACCAGCTGAAATGCCTGCAGTATAAACGTGTGGATATCCACGCCCACGCCGGCCGAACTTTTAATATCGGAGGCTCTGAAATTCATGAGCCGGGCGTGCGTGTTCCAGCCGTACGCCGAATCAAAGAAGACCTTGGCGTATATGGCCTTAAAATAAAAATCCGGGAACATGAACCACATATAATAGTTCAGGTCTTTCAGCAGAGGCGCGCGGAGTTCAAAGTTATTTACAAGCACTCTGGAAGCCGAATCAAGGTCCGAACTGGACGACATCCCTCTAACCCCTCCCAGTCCTCCGAAATTAAAACTTTTCCTGTCGCGCCCAGTGCTTTCCCCGGCCAGAAACCTGTCGACGAAAGCGCTTCGCTTGGAAAGAGGAATATACTGGAGCCGCTGGGCTGCGTATACGTCATACTTCTGATTTCCGCCCATCGCGTCTTCAGCCTTGGTATAGGATAGCTCCGTCCTGGAACCCCTTACAGCGGTCAGATAGAGGCCGCTGACGGTGTCCCTGACATACGCTGCCTGAACCGCCCGCGTGCGAAAATGGTCAACCCCTTCCAGCCAGTCATACCTCTCGGTCACGTTCTTGTGTATATAAAAAAACTCCAGACGGTTATAGCGGTCAAACGGATAGGCCGTGCCGGCGGCGAAGCGCCAATCTTCCCTGTTAGACTCCAGGTCCAGATCGGTAAGGACATGCTTCTCTGAAAGCCCTGAAGTCTGCAGGAACACGGGCATCCGGTATTTTGTGAAGCTGTAGTTGGCCTGATAATCAAAGTACTCGCTGCCGGAATTATAATTCATTACAAGATTGACATTATTATTCCCCAACATGTCCGAGGCCTGCCAATAATTCATCCAGAAAAAACCGCCCACGGATGAGTACATAGCCGCCGGGAAGAACAGGTCGGTGGAAGCTTTAAACTTATACGGCTTAAAAACCCCGGTGGATTCTTCCGGCGGGGCGGAAAAATACTTCCCGGCGGCCACGGCTTCCTCAGCCGGCTCGTTCAGAAAATATTCACGCGCGCCGGAGTAGATATTCATACTGCCGTTTCTGAAAGAGGAAAATAATATCTTTTTTCCGTCGGAAGAATACGACGGGGTAAAATTGCCGCCGATAACGCGTGTCAGGCGGACTATCTCCAGAGAGACGGGGTTCAGTTCATAAAGCTCAAAGTGAAGGCCCGCGTCCGCGGTAAAAAGTATCCTGCCCGCGTCCGGGGAAACAACCGGATCATAAATATCTCCGTCGAGCCGCGCCAGCGTTTCTTTTTTGCCGGAGAAATAAGCGCGGCACAGTTCCCGCCTGGGCCCCTCACGGGTCTCCGTTTCGCAGGAATAAACGGCGCCTGAGCCGTCCGCCAGATAAGACGGGGAGGATTCGTCCTCCTGACTGTCCGTGAGCCTCCTTAAATCCTCCAGACGCACGGCTCCCGCTTTAAGCGCTTCCGGCTCAAGTTTAAATTCGTAGATGTCGTTGAAGCCCCCCCGCATGCCCACGAACATTATCCTGGAAGAATCCGGAGAGAAAACCGGCTGGCGCACTTCCATAAAATCAGGAAAGGCGAGGCGGATGACTTTTTTAGCGCGGACATCATAAAGGAACAGGTATTCCCTGTGATTCTTCTGGCCGGAAAAAGCCAGGTACCGGCCGTCTCCCGACCAGGCAAGGCTCTTCCAGGGCTTGGAAAACCTGCCGTAAAGGATGTTCTCCGCGCCGACATCATAAGCAGTGATCTCCGAGTCTTTGCCCGTGGAAAGATCCCTGATGACGATTATCGCTGGATGCCCCTCTTTTGTGGAAAGCCAGGCGAGCCGGCCGCCGTCGGGGCTGGCCACGGGACTCAAATTAAATTCCGGGATGCCCTCTTTTTCCAAGGTGAGCCGCTCCCCGTAACGGGAAGGCTCACCCAGGTTCTCTTTACGGGTCTCCGCCAGGTACTTAAGCTCCTCATATTCCCGGAATTTCCGGTCAAAAGCCGCCAGGTCCAGACCAATAAGCGCCGTGAGCACGGAGGATGCCTCATAGCGCGTCTCAAAGAGTTTCAACATGCGGGCGGGTTTGTCGCTCCCATATTGCCGCGCCAGGAACCTGATGGCCTGGGCGCCGGTCTTATACGCCAGCGTGATCTGATGTGGTTTTAAATGGGAGAACTGGTTGAGCCGGCGGAGCGAAATAAGACCGCCCGGAGAAAGCACGGCGTCGCGCGCGTACATTTCCTCAAGGGCCAGGTCGGAAGAACCGGTTTCGTACTCGGCCATTCCTTCCATCATCCAAAGCGGGTAGATAAAGGTCTTAAGTATCCGCGCTGATTTCCAAAACCCGTCTATCAGCACGCTGAACTCCGCCTCGTGGGCGAACTCGTGCCTTATCACGTCCTCAAGCCAGTCCATTGAGCCGTCTGACCAGACCATGAACCGGTCCTTAAAAGGCTCGGTGAGTCCCCCCACGCCGTCGCCGACATCGGCGACATTCGACTGCTCCATGTCGTTTATTGACGCGTAAAGGAAAAACGGGATCCGTTTATTTAAGGCCGGGTTCAGGTCAGCGGATTCTTCTCTGTACGCCTTCTCCAGCACCCGCGCGGCATACGGCAGCCATGGCTTTGAATCTCCGTAATAGTGGACGTCGAAGTGTTCCGTGGCGTATATGCTCCAATCGAACTTCCTGACTATAACCTTATTCTGCTCCTGGGCGTACGCCTGCGGAAAGAGGAAAAGCAGACCGAGCAGAAGCGTGGTGGTGTGAGTTAGCATTTTTTTGAGTGTGAATTATTTTAAACCCGGGGCAAAGCCCCGCTTATTTTGCCGCCGTCTTGCTGCGGATTTTTACAAGCCTTGCCAGCAGCGAGCGGGCCTCATCGTTCGCGGGGTTTATCTTCAGCAGCTCGTTAAGAGCGTCTATAGCCCGGGCTTCAGACTTTAGTTTCACGTAACAGTCGCTAAGCATCTGGTAAAGCCCGGCTCTGTCCGAAAAATCAGGATATTTCACAAACTCGGCGGCAACTCGCTCAAGCTTTGAAGCGGCCGCAGTATAATCCTTGTTTTCGTAATCGATGCGCCCGGATACGTATCCAGCCCTGAAAGCGGCTTCAGCATCCAGCCCGCCCATGATATCGAGCGTGGCTTTAGGGTCCTGGCCGTTCTTCCAGCGGGACAGCGCGAGATTTTCAAGCACGATCATATTTTTAGGATTCCTCTCGCTGAGACCCTCATATTCCTTCACCGCCAACGGATATTTTCCCAAATGGAAAAGCAACTTGGCCACCAGCAGACTGACCTCAAGATCGTCCGGCCGATTATTGAGGAAACGGCGGTATTCATCAAGCGCGAAATCATAAAGCCCGACAGCCTGGTACATCTGGCCGAGGTAGTAGAAGGTGCGAATGTCGGAAACCCCGCCGGCACGGGCGGTCTCAAGATCGGAAATAGCGTCGATATAACGCTCAGGACCCTTCTGAAATTTTAAAAGGCCGGACTCAAAAAAAGCCCGGATGTCGTCGGGGTTATTTTTGATCTTTTTTTCAAGTGTGGAAAGTTTGCGGTCCAGCCTGCCTGGTTTCAGAAACTCTGCTTTATTTCTGGGAAACCGGCCTGAATACGGATATAAATCCAGCGTAGAAGAGACATAAACAGCCGCGACAATGAAAATGGCGATAAAAACCGCCGGTAATGCGTAACGCGACCAACCGCGTTCTTGTAAGGAGGGATTGCATATGGCCGGCGCAAGCGCGGGATCCGAAGATTCCGCCGGCCGGCTAAAAGCGCAGGGCAAAACTTTTTCAACTAAGGTCTGGAGGAAGTTTCCTGAAATGGGACTCACACTTCACCTTCATCCTCCGAGTTCTCAAGCAAGATCTGGCCGAGAGTCAGGGTCGGAGATCCTTTCATGTACTGCTGAACTTTTTTCCGGTCCTCCATCTCTTCCAGCTTCTTGACGGACAGCACCAGCTCGTACGTGGATGAATTGATGGCGATGAGAACGCCTTTGAGTTCCTGGCCTTCTTTCAGCGCGGTTTCAAAACCATACTCCTCCGCCGGGATAAATCCGTCCACCTGTTCTGAAATCTTAACCTTCGCCCCGGCTTCGGACGAGGATACCACTTTTACCCTGAGAACGGACCGATAAGGGAATTTGCGTTTAAGCACGTCCACCGGGTTGGGGATCAGCTGCTTAAGACCGAAAGACATTTTTTCTTTTTCCTTGTCCATAGACAGGATTTTGCATTTCACGCGCTGCCCGCGCTTATAGGT
The DNA here is from genome assembly GCA_903867985.1 of uncultured Elusimicrobia bacterium. GTDB lineage: Bacteria > Elusimicrobiota > Elusimicrobia > Elusimicrobiales > UBA9959 > YA12-FULL-51-18. The sequence goes on from CAIPTO010000041.1 coordinate 9,728, forward strand.
TTTGAGCGCTTCCGCGGGATTCTTCCAATCGACATCGTTCAGCGCGACAAAGCCTTCTATGCCCTGAAATCTGACCGAAAGTCCGTCAGCCGCGACCTTGGAGACAACGGCCCGCACGACACCGCCAGGGGAAACCTCGCTCATCACTTCGATGCGGCGATCCTTTTCATCCTCTTCCAGCACCTGCCGCCGGGAAACAACTATCTTGCGGTCTTTTTCCGAGAAATCAGTTATATACAACTTTACCTTCGCGTTAGCGGGCAGGTAATGCCTGTGCGCGCCGCCGATCTCCGACAGGGAGAGCGGCATAAAAGCCCTGAGGCCCGAGAGGTCCACGATATAGCCGCCCTTTACAACGTCAGTAACGCGGCCCTTCACGCGCTCCTTGGCTTCAAACATCTTCTTAGCCCATGCCCAGGCCATTTTCTCCATGGCCTTGCGGTGCGAGAGAACCGTATGTTCGCCGCCTTTGCGCTCCAGCACCGCCATTACTTCAGCGCCGACTTCAGGCAGTTTTTCGTCCTGAAAATCAGAAACGGGAATTATGGCTTCTTTTTTCTCTCCGATATCCACCAGAACATGCTCTGCCGTGACCTGCACAACCTTGACTTTAACTATGTCCCGCGAGTAGATCTTATTTGAAACTTCGCCTTCGGCCTTCAGAAGATCCTCCATCGACATTTCCTCTTCGGCGCGGCCGGCTGTATCCTTTTTTTCCAGGTTCTCGCCGTCGTTCAAATTCTGCTGCGTTTCATTGTTATGCATGGATGTACTTATTCCTCCGTTATGGCAAATATATCTGACATGATGGTCTGCGAAAATTCAGCGTAAGCCTCTTTGCGGTCGAGCGCGGCAGTTGAGTCGTAACTTCTTATATTCCCGAACTTAATAGTTATTTTACCTAATTTTGAGAAATTTTCGGTGTTAAAAATTCTGACGGACAGTACCGGGGCGCCCGTTTTGTGCGCAAGCATGGCCACGCCGAGCTTGGGTTTCAGCTGGCGGCCCCTGGCCCTTGTACCCTCCGGGAAAAGCACAAGGCAGCCTCCGTTCTTAAGCAGATCTATGCCTTCACGAAGGGCGCCGAGGTCTCCGCCCTCGCGCCGCCGGTCCACCGGTATCCCCCCCCAACTCCTGAAAAGCCTGCCAAGAGGAGGGAACGCGAACAGTTCTTTTTTAGTCATCATGGCCGCGGGCCGCACGGGCACGATACAAGACATCAAGGCGGGCGGGTCGGCGTTGCCTACATGGTTAGCGACTATAATGAGCGGCCCGGAGACAGGGATACGGTCCAGGCCTTTTACTTCCATGCGGTTAAATACCTTAAAAAAAACGTGGGCGCAAAAAAGGAAAGACCGAAGGGATATACCTGCCATCAGACCATAACTTGGGCGCATAACCTGAGTATCTCCATAACCACCTGGTTCCGGTCGAGGCTGGTGGAATCTATATAATGGCAGCCTTCAGCCTGTTTCAGCGGATTATTTTTCCGCTGCGAGTCCTGGTTGTCCCGCCTGATTATAAAATCAAGGATGGCGGCTCGGTCAGATTCAAGGCCCTGATCCC
>CAIPTO010000042.1 GCA_903867985.1 uncultured Elusimicrobia bacterium
CAGCCAGTATTAAGCAGTCAGCCATCATGACATTTCTAAAAAACTTAAACCATGACATTTTAACTTGCTTGCAACAGGATTGGCAATGTGCAGGGCTATATAAAGATGCTGCCGCTTTTTGGTATTATTGTTGATACTGTTTTACCCTGCGCAGGCTAAAAAGAGCGGCCGGGGTGTTGAGCGCCGCGCCCACGACGTAAATTATTATGCTTCACACAGATAAAAAAATAAGACTTTTTCGATGTTTCACGAGCGCGCTGGAGCGCCTGAATCCTTACCCGTACCCTCTTCACATAAACAACCTGTTCGGAAATCTTATCCTTTCCTGGCAGGGCGAAAACTTCAGCGGGCGCGAAGTCAGGGATATATGGAAGCGGTTTATCGCTTCCCCTGAGTATGCACGGCGCAAAGATACTTTGAACCTTTACATCGGCACTCCATTTTGTTCCTCAAAATGCAAATACTGCATTTACTTCAAAAACGCCGCGGCCTCACCTGCAGAATTATCCCGATACGTCGCGGCTCTCCTGCAATCCGTAAAATATAACAAAGAAGCGCTTGCCGGCGGAGTATTTAAACATGTGTATTTCGGAGGAGGCACGCCTTCTCTTTTTGAGGCCCGGCAACTTGGGGACATATGTTCCGTAGTGCGCGAGAATATAAAGGTGTCGCCCGACGGAGACCGTGTACTTGAGGTAAATCCCCGTTCCGTCACGCGCGAGAAACTTGACGCCGCAGCGACATTTTTCAACAATCTCAGCATCGGCGTGCAGTCTTTGGACCACAGAGTCCTAAAACACATGGGAAGAGGAAGACAGACTTTTAAAATGGTACAAAAAACAGTGGAGGATGGGCGGAAGGCCGGTTTTAAATATATAAGCCTTGACCTTTTGAGAGGTTTATACGGCGATAATGGCCGGCCGTTCCTGGAGTCCTTCAAGAAGACGCTGTCGCTTTCGCCGGACCTTATCAGGGTTTATCCGGTCATGCCCTCAAACGTGTATCTTAAAGAATTTCATGAAACCAGTCTAAAAAAATTTCTTCTGCATATCAGAAGCCACAAACAATGGCTGGCCGCGGCCGGCGAACTTGCGGATAAAACCGGCTATATTATGTCCCGCAGCCGCGTTCCCATGAGCAGCAGATTTATAACATTCCGCAGGAATCCCTCCGCTCCGGAAGGTTACACTTTCAGATCTGAGGCGGCTGTGCAGTCTGTTTTCGGGCTTGGACATCACGCCAACTCCTATATTAACGGCGTCTTGGAATATCACAGCACTCCGCTAAAGGGTCAGCCCGGGCAAAACATTTACAGAGGTATGAAAATCTCAAAAATAGACGAGATGCGGCGTTATGTGCTTGCCGGTTTTTCAGGCTCTGAAACTGTCTCAGAAGAAAAATTTGAAAAGATTTTCCATACCGGATTGCGCGGAGTTTTCAAGAGAGAAATCGCTGAGCTTTCCGCGATGGATAAGCTGCTGTTTTCAGCCGCCGGCTTTTCACTTCGTCCGTCCGACCCGCGTGAGCGCCTTGCATGCGCAATGTTCTTTGTTGATTTTGAGTGCCTGGCGGGCTATATAAAAAATATAATTGCAGAGGGCAAACGCCGCGATTCCGACCCGCCCGACCCCGATTAGACGAGCGTTTTTACGGCGCTTTTTAAGGCTTTTACCGGCATATTTACCACAGCGGAGGCTGACAAGTGGCAAGGCACAATGTAAAGATCGGTTCCGGAGCGGCGCGCGATGTGCCGCCCCCGAACATATTCCTGAGCTCTGTCTGTAATCACGACTGTCTGTTTTGCTCGGAGGGGGGCGTCGACAACGCCCAGACCCCGGACCAGATCCGCGAAGTGATTTCAATGCGGCCGGATACGCTTTCCATCGAGGGGGGAGAGCCGACATTAAGCCGAAGACTGCCTGAGTGGGTGCGCCTGGCCCGCGAAGCGGGAGTGCGGGATATTATATTGTGCACCAACGGCGTGCGCTTCGAAGACGCATCATATGTTAAAGAGCTCTGCGACGCCGGAGTGACTCTTTTTAACGTAAACTTTCCCTCTCATATTGAGAAGGTGTTTGACACCGTTACCCGGACGCGTGGTCAATTTAAAGCGCGTCTTAAAGCGCTGCGCGGGCTTATTGACGCGGCGGGCGGACAGCGGGTGAGGCTAAACTGCGTCGTCCACAGCCTGAGCTATATGACCCTTGAAGACTACGCGCGCTTTGTAAACCGCCATTTCCCGGAAGTTTACTACGTGGAATTCAACATGGTCAAAGATCTGGGCTACGTTATGCAGCGGCATTATCTTGTGCCGCGCCTTAGGGATCTGATACCGCGACTCACGGCAGCCATGGCGCTTATGGATCGCCTGGGAATGAAGTATATATGCGACGGCTTTCCCTTATGCCTGCTGCCGGGGCGGGAATACGCCGCGATAGACACTTATAAACGCATGACGGGGAATTCCCTTTACATGGGGGAGAAAAAAAAATCCCGCCGCTGCAGCGGTTGCACTCTCGGAGAATTGTGCGCCGGACTGCGCGGGGATTACATGCGTATTCACGGCGATGGAGAAATAAGGGCGTCCGCTATTAACCCCGCGCCGATAAAAGCGCGCATCAGAAAGATGTTTAAGCGCTGAACGCCGGATCGCGTTATAAACGCCCGGCAAACAACAACCACACCCTTGTTCCTGAATAATAAAAAAGCCCGGATTTAAGGTCCGGGCTTTTTTTTGAGCCGTTCGTCCGTTTACGGAAGCTTTACGATGCCTTCCTTCTGGCGCACATCGCGGTCTTTTATGGCCCGATGTATGTAGGTCTCGGCGCTCTTGCGAAGCTCTTCTCTGCTGAGTATCTTCCTGGCGAGCCCCTGCTCTATCGCCTTCATGCCCACGGCGACGGCCTCTTCAATGAACACCTCCGGCTCGTCCATGCGCGGCATGATATAATCCGCGCTTAAACCTTTTCTGGCGGCGTAGCCGGCAAGCGCTTCGGATGCGGCTATACACATATCGTCGGTGATGGTCTTGGCGCGCACATCCAGGGCGCCGCGGAAGATGCCGGGAAAGCCCAGCGAATTATTTACCTGATTTTCAAAGTCCGAGCGCCCGGTAGCCACGACTTTAGCGCCCGCTTCTTTAGCATCCCAGGGCCACATCTCGGGGATGGGATTGGCGGTGACGAACACTATCGAATCTTTGGCCATCTTCGCCACCCATTCCTTTTTAATTATGTCGGGACCGGGAGTGGAGGCCGCGCTCAGCACATCCGCGCCCACAAGCGCGTCGGAAAGCTTGCCGGTCAGCTGCCTGCCGTTGGTTATATTGCACATATGCCATTTTTCAGCATGATCCTTAAGGTCGGTCCTGCCCTTATGCATGATGCCCTTTGAGTCCACATATATCAGATTTTCGGGCTTAGCGCCGTAAGACATATAAAGCGTGCCGATGCGGATATTTGCCGCGCCGGCGCCGAATAGAACGATCTTCACGTCCTGTATCTTCTTGCCCACGATCTTGAGGGCGTTGATAAGGCCGGCAAGGCACACGGTGGCGGTGCCCTGCTGGTCGTCATGCCATACGGGGATGCTCATGGTCTTGCGGAGTTCGTCCAGTATATAGAAACACTTTGGCTGGGAGATATCTTCAAGGTTTATGCCGCCGAAGCTGGGGGCCAGATATTGGACGGTCTTTATGATCTCGTCAGGGTCCTTGGTGTTAAGGCAGATGGGGAAGGCGTCCACGCCGCCCAGATACTTGAACAGAAGGCCTTTGCCCTCCATAACCGGCAAGCCGGCTTCGGGACCTATATCGCCCAGGCCAAGCACGCGGGTACCGTCGGAAACCACAGCAACCATGTTGCCCTTATTTGTGTGCTCATAGACCTGCTCAGGGTTTTTCTGAATATCCTTGCAGACTGAAGCAACCCCGGGGGTGTACCAGATGGCGAAATCGTTTATGTCGCGGATACAGCACTTGGGAACTATCTCCACCTTACCCTTATAAAAAGGATGCAGAACCATCGCGTCTTCGGCCGGCTTGTTGGCTTTTTTCAGGAGTTCTTCTTTAGACATCTTAACGACAGCGGCAGGCTTGTTTAACATTTGTCGGACCTCTATTATTAGATTGGCAAGAAATGAGCGAAAATCCCGTAATTCCGCGAATTTTCACCTCGTATAACTCTCTGAATTGTAGGAAATAAAATTTGTTTTTACAACATTTTTTTTGTATACTGATTTTCGGTAATTCAGGAGACTTTGCGCGTCAACATCCACCCGAAAGGCGTCTAAACCTTCCGGTGGCGAAACCAGCCCGCCATACGCATGGCACCGTAGCTCAGGGGTTAGAGCGGGCGTTTCATAAGCGCTAGGTCAGTGGTTCGATTCCACTCGGTGCCATTTAATTTTTTTGTTTTAATCCCGACCTTCCTCCTAAAAGAATACTAAAATTCCGGAACGCAAGAGGGACTCAGGCTTTAAAAGCATAACAGCAGGGGGGGGCAAGATGTCCGACGTTTATTTGACTAAAGACGGGTATGAGAAGTTAAAAGAGGAGCTGGCGAAACTCACTGATGAAAAAACGGAGATAGCACGCGAGGTGGACGAGACGCGCTCTCAGGGCGACTTAAAAGAGAACGCCGGCTACCATGCCGCCAAAGAAAAACAGAGCATGCTCTTTAGCCGCATACACGATTTACAGGTAAAGCTGCAGCACGCCAAACTTGTGGACGACCTGGCGATCAACAAAGAGCAGATACGCCTGGGCGCCACCGTCACGATGCTGGACGAGACTTCCAAGAACCAAATTATCTACACATTGGGCAGTGCTGACGAAGCCGACCCTGGCCAAGGCATAATTTCAGTCAGTTCGCCGCTCGCCCAGGGCCTTCTGGGGGCCAAAGCGGGGGAAAAAGTCCGCATCAAACTCCCCGGCGGAGAAAAAATCCTTAACATACTGAAAGTGGATTACAAATAATATAATTGTGTTATAATACATGTGATACCAATGCGTCTTCTGAGGGATTCTGAAAGATTTTGCAAGGAGAAAAGCTATGGCATTTTGGGGAACTAATCCGGAAGAACAGTCTAAGAGCGGACAAGCGCCTGCCCACCCCGGCGGCATTGAGGAAGCTTATCATGAACTGGTGAAATCAAAAGGCCGGGCTCCCGGTATTGACCTGGCAATCAGACTCAGCGACATGATCCTCGAGCACGCCGTGACCGAGCGCGCCAGCGACGTCCACATCGAAAGCCAGGGCGCGAACCTTCGCGTGCGCTTCCGCGTGGACGGCATCCTGCAGGATGTCCTCAATTCCCCAAAAAATTCAGATATTCCTCTAACCCAGCGCATACGCGTACTGGCCGGATTCGACCCGGAACCTCCGACTTCCTTCCGGAATGAAGAAGGCCGATTCCAGAAGATGCTGGCAGGAAGAGCTATACAGATACGCGTGTCATCCTTTCCCACCGTAAACGGAGAAAAGCTTGTTTTACGGGTCCTTGACCGCCAGCAACTCGGCCTGGACCTGGAGCAGCTCGGCATGGATCAGGAATCCCTTGCCATGATCAAGAAACTGATCCGCAACCCCTACGGAATATTTTTCATCACCGGCTCAACCGGCTCCGGCAAAACCACCTCGCTCTACGCTATGCTTAAGGACATCAATTCCCCGATGATAAATATCATCTCGCTAGAGGACCCCGTGGAATACAGGCTGGAAGGCATAAATCAGGCGCAGATCAGCGCCAAGACCGGCTTCACCTGGGCTGAAGGCCTCAGGACCATACTGAGACAGGATCCCGATGTGATAATGGTAGGCGAAATCCGCGATTACGAAACGGCTGAGATCAGCCTGCGTTCCGCTCTTACCGGTCACCTTCTGTTCACAACTATCCACACTATCAGCGCACCGAGCATCATAGAAAGACTTTTTGAGATGGGCGTTCCGCCCTTCCTGATAGCCTCTTCCATGCTGGGAGCAATGTCTCAGCGGCTGGTGCGAAAAATATGTCCGCAATGCGCGCAGAAAGCGGCGCCCCCGGCCGAAGCTATGGTCAATGAATTCATCAAAAACATGGACCCTGCGGAGGGCAAAGCAATAAAGGACCTTATCCTAAAACCCGGAGCTGAATATAAAGTAGAAAAAGGCTGTCCCGCCTGCCGCAACACCGGTTATCTGGGGCGCACCGGCATATTCGAGCTCATGATCATGAACGAAGAGGTACGCAAACAGGTTCTGGACCACAGCCCCACGGACATGATACGACGCACCGCCATCCAGACCGGCAAGCTGCGCACGCTGCTCATGGACGGAATCCTAAAGGCGCGGGGCGGCGTGACAACGCTGTCCGAAGTCATACGGGTCACAGCAACGATGGTTTAGCGCAATAGCGGAGTTCGTAAAGCGTAAAGCGGGAAACGTAAAACGGGAAGCGTGTGCCTCCATTTTTTGCGACTTACGCTTTGCGCTTTTCGTTTTACAGGATATCTCCTAATGAAAATAGTAGTGATGAAATTCGGCGGCAGCTCTCTGGCTGAACCCGAAAAGATAAAGATCATGGCCGAACGGGCGGCTTCCGCGCGCCGCCGGGGCTTTGCCGTGGTCATGACGGTCTCCGCCCCGGCCGATGTAACAGACGACCTGCTGGCCCTTTCACGACGTATCACCGCTAAACCCGATCCACGCGAGCAGGACGCGCTGATGGCCTCAGGCGAACAGTTCAGCGCCGCCCTTATGGCTATGGCTATAACGGAAACAGGCGTAAAAGCAGTCTCGCTTACAGGCGCCCAGGCCGGAATAAAGACGGACTCCCGGCACACGGACTCGGATATCATTTCAATTCGCCCGGCCCGCATATTGCGGGAATTGAGGAAAGGCCGGGTCGTAGTAGTGGCCGGATTTCAGGGCGTCACGAAGGGGGGGGACATCTCCACACTGGGACGCGGTGGCTCAGATTTCACGGCCGTAGGGCTGTCACGCGCTCTTAAAGCGAAAATATGCGAGCTATACACCGACGTTAAAGGCATTTATACCGCCAATCCGGCCATGGTGCCCCGGGCAAGAAAATTACAGCGTATATCCTATGACGCAGTGATGGAACTGGCGCGCTCCGGCAGCGAAGTGCGGCAGCTCCGGGCCATAGTTTACGCGAGGAAACACTCCATACCACTGCGCCTGCGCTCTTCCTTCGAGAGCGACGCCGGGACCCTGGTAGGGAATTTCAAATGCGCTTCCGTAAGGCCCGCGGTTACCTGCTTTTCCATCCGCAAAAACGGAGACTCGGCCGAGATACGCCTTATAGGCTCAAAGCTGGACGCGCCCGGGATAAAGGCCGCGCTCAGAGCGACGGCCGCGGCCAATGGATATCTTTTTAAAAAAGAGACTTACTCGCCTGAGAGGATCGCCCTAGTCACATCTTTCCGTGATGGAGAGCCTCTGCTGAAAGCATTGCACAAAACATTTATCGGACCCTGAAATGGCGCCGGGATTGACAGTATCGGTGTAAAGCTATAGAATTTTACTAATGGCCGCAATTATAAAAGCAGTGTTCGCCACATTCTGGGCCGCATCCGTTGGGATTACCGGCTTACTGGCGTATAGCGTACTCACGACCGAACATAGCCCGCAGATCATATGGGCCTGGCTCCTTATGTGCGGGTTCACACTTCTCTCCGCCACCTGGCTGACCTACAATATAATCTTCAGCCACCGACCGGAACCAAAGCATCACGACCTTCATTTAAAATGACGCAATATGACCTTGTAATTAAAGGCGGGCTGGCCGTACTTGAAAATGGCCCGGTCAGGGCCGATATTTTTATTTCCGGGGGCAAGATAAAGCGGGTGGGCAGGCCGGACAGGGGAACCTGCGATGCCTCCCGCGTGATTGACGCCCGCGGTCTGGTAATTCTGCCCGGGCTCATAGACGCCCACGTACATTACAGCCTGCACCTCGGCGGAGGGAAAATGACGGCCGATGACTTCTACTCCGGCTCCGCGGCCGCGGCCTGCGGCGGCGTCACCTCCGTGATTGATTACACGGGCCAGGGCCCGGGCGTCCCGCTTCGCGAGGGTCTGAAGGAAAGGATAGAAGAAGCCGAAGGCCTTATGCACGTGGATTACGGTTTTCACGCAATAATTCCGTCGTGGAAAAAACTTTCAGACCCGGCCGGGCAGATTAAAGAGCTCATGGCCATGGGCGTCAGCAGTTTTAAATTTTTCATGGCCTACGAATCCAGGGGACTGATGGCGTCTGACGCCGAGCTCTTTGAAGCTTTGGAAGCGTCCAGACTCAGCGGGGCGCTTGTCTGCGTCCACGCCGAATCCGGAGGCATAGTAGATCTGCTGACGGAGCGCCGGCGGCGTGAAAGGCATCCCGGGGCGGACGCTCACCGGCTCTCGCGGCCGGACTTCACCGAATGGGAAGCGGTGGGCCGCGCCCTCGTGCTCGCGGGCTGCACAGGCGGCAATATATATTTCGTGCATCTCTCAAGCGGCGTTTCGGCCGGGCTTATAGCCAGGGCCCGCGGTATAGGAGTGCGAGCCCTGGGGGAAACAGCCCCGCAGTACCTTCTGCTAAAGGACTCTGTCTTCAGACGCGGCGACGGGCATCTCTACGCAACCTGCCCGCCGGTAAGAACTCCGGCCGACTCAAAAGCTCTGTGGGCGGCGTTGAGCGAAGGGGCGGTAGGGGTAATGGCGACCGACAACTGCACTTTCACAAGTAAACAAAAAGACGAGTGGGGCGGGGACATCGGCCGGCTTTGCATGGGCCTGCCGGGCACTCAGACCCTGCTGCCGCTAATCTACACATTCGGGGTTAAACAAGGCCGCATGAAGCTCTCCGGGCTCGCGCGAGCTTTATCGTCAAATCCGGCGAAAGTCATGGGACTTTACCCGCGCAAAGGAGCCATAAAACCGGGCTCGGACGCGGATCTGGCCATTATAGATCCGACGGCATCCGCGACTGTGGATTTTAGAAAACTCCAGCATAAGACCGACTATTCTCCATACCAGGGCGTTAAGCTCTATGGCTGGGCCAAGTACACAATTTTGAGAGGGGAAATGATAGCCGAGGAAGGAAAACTTTCCAAACCGGACAGGCCCACTGGCCAATTTTTAAGAAGAAAGAAATCGGTTATGCCGGAAGTCGTAAAACGTAAAACGGGAATAGCCAGAAAAAATAAGTAATTAAGTTACTACGCAAGTCGTAAAACGTAAAGCGTAAAGCGGAAATAGCCAGCAAAATAAAGCAATAAGTTACTTCCCTGTTTTACGCTTTCCGCTTTACGCTTCCCGCTTTACGAAGCATTCTCCTGGCAATCTTTATATCCTGAAGAATCTGTCGCTGCAGAGACTCCCTGGAGCTGAACTTTTTTTCAGGCCGCAGGTGACGCAAAAATTCAACCTCAAGAGTGCTGCCATAGATATCCCGGTCAAAATCAAGTATATGCACCTCTAAAATTAGCCGGCCGCCCAAGGTGTTGACAGTGGGGCGGAGCCCCACGTTCACCACCCCGTAAAACACTCCCTTATCGAGCCTGACTTTAGCAGCGAAAATACCCGGCGGAAGTATCTTGGCGGGGTTCACGTCAATGTTGGCGGTCGGGAACCCCAGACGGCGGCCTATGCCCGCGCCCTTAATTACCTTACCCGAAACGGTATAATTCCACCCGAGACATTTATTAGCCGTCTCCACACGCCCGTTCCTGAGTAAAGTGCGTATCAGAGAAGACGATATCTTATGGCCGCCTGAAGTGACAAAAGACATCGCCTTAAAATGGATTCCGGCCCGGGCGCAGTGCGTTTTTAGGAATTCCGTATTTCCCCTGCGATTATGTCCCAGCGCGAAGTCCTGCCCTACGCATAGCCCGGCGGCGTCATGGGCGTTCAGTATAATATCGTCAAAAAACTTTTCAGCCCGCATTTCAGCCATGGCCGCGTCAAAGGTAACCTCTGTAATGTTCGCAACGCGAAGATTACGTATGCGTTCTTCGCGCTCCTCCGGCAGTGTGATAAGACAATTCACGGCTTCGCCTGAAAAAAAGAATTTTGGGGGGAATGGGAAATAAGCCAGGGCGCTGCCAATGCCCCGTTTAAGACTCTCGCGTATGAGGGTCCTTATGATTTTCTGATGGCCCAGGTGCACGCCGTCATAAGTGCCTATGGTGAGAAATACAGACATAATAAAGAAGTGATCAGCGTTAGTGGTTAGTGCTAGTGCGCAGCGTCCAATCCATTGTATTTACAGCCACCAATCACTCGCCACTTTCTAGAGGTTCTTAAGGTCCGGCGGAACGTCCAGCAGCCTGGCCTTGAGCGCCTCAACAGGCAATTTTTGCAACGCTTCCCTGTCCAAGGCTTCGTCTGCTTTCCAGCGGTTAACGCTCAAGCGGCGCAGTTCACTAAGGTGGCCCCCGGTGCCGAGCATGCGCCCTATTTCGTAGGCGATAGATCTCACATAAGTGCCACCCGAGCATTCCACTTCGAATTTTAAAACAGGGGTTTTGAACGAGTAACTATGCCATGTTATGTTGACCTCGCGGCGTATGGTGGGCATCGCCGAATTCTTTCTGGCCAGTTTATACAGGTGTTTTCCCTTATAACGCACGGCCGAAAACGACGGGACCTGCTGGATCACTTTGCCGGTAAAAAAGCCTATAACACTTTTGATTTTTTCCTGGGTTATTCCGGAGACCTGGGTCTCTTTCTGGACCTTACCTTCCGCGTCCCAGGTATCAGTCTCAACTCCCAGAGTGACGGCGCCGCTGTAAACCTTTACGCAATTCTGAAGCTTGGCCTGATATTTGGTTGCCGGTCCGAGCAACATAACCAGCAGCCCCGTGGCCATGGGGTCCAGCGTGCCCGTGTGCCCGATTTTCTTAAAATTAAAACGACGGCGCAGGAGATCCACCGCGTCGTGTGAGGTAATGCCTTTAGGTTTATCAAAAAGCAGAATGCCTGAAAAATGGGGGGAAACTACATTCATCGGTTGAAATTTTCAAGGTTCCTTAATATAAAATTTTTTTATTCCGGCCAGAACTTTTTTTCTGGTTTCATTCAAGCCGGCACTTACCTTGCAACCCGAGGCGTTCCTATGCCCGCCGCCGCCGAAAGCTTTAGCCAGGAGACTGACGTCGGCATGGCCCCTGGAGCGGAATGTGACTCCTGTACGATCCGCCTCTTCGCGAAAAAGCACTGCAATCTTAACTCCCGGCGCCATCATGCCGTAATTGATCACATTTTCCGTGTGCTCCGGAGCCGCGTCAAAATCAGTAAAATCGGAGGCCTTGAGCGTGATCACGGCCACCCGGCCTCCAAAAAGAAGTTCCAGACTGCCCAGAGCCCGGCCCAGGACCTTGAGGGCCTGGCACGATTTAGTGGCGTAAAGCAGATCGTTAATTCTTGAAAATTTAAAGCCGGTTTCCAGTAAGCGCGAAGCCACTTCAAGAGTGCGCGGACTGGTGGCCGGGAAATGGAAGCGCCCGGTATCGGTAACGATACCGACATAAAGGCAGGCAGCCTCAGTCTTGGTAATATGAACCCTCATGCTGTAAAAAAGCCGGTAAACTATTTCGGCAGTGGAAGAGGAGTGTGATTCAACTATATTTACGTCCCCGTAAAACTCCGAAGTCTTATGGTGGTCGATGTTTACCACTTTTCCCGCGTGTTTCAGCACGGCGGATAAATCTCCGCCGCGCGTGGGCGTGGAGCATTCCAGCAGTATGACGGCGTCAAAGCGTTTTTTTGTTGGGAGATGCCCGACCTTTATGCTCTTGGCGTGGGGCAGAAAACTCAGGTTCTCCGGCACGGGGTCGCTGGAGAAGAGATATATATCCTTCCCTAAACGTTTGAGAACCGAAGAAATAGCCAGCATGCTGCCGAGAGTATCCCCATCGGGGTTCAGATGCCCGGCCAGAAAAAAACTCTTGCCGGTCACTATTATCTCTTCAAGCTTCTTAAATTCCCGCTCAAGATCCGGTGTTTTCATCTTTCTTTTCGGCCCTGATCTTATCAAAGATCTTCTCAATCTTAGCGGCCTCTTCAGGAGTAAGGTCATACTTGAACATGATAGCCGGAATAACCCTGAGCCTGAGGCGTTTTTTTAGTTCGGCCCTGATCTGGTGGATCGACCGGGTCAACAGAGCTTCGGTCCACGTCTTGTCGGATTCTCCGCCGAACACGGAAAAATAAACATGCAGCATCTTACCATCGTCAACCAGCTCAACGCCGGTGAGCGTTACGATGCCGCGGCTGTTGAGTCCGTGCACATCCTGCAGCGCCAGGTTGACCTCGCGGAAAAAGAGTTCCTTGAGGCGGTCGGTTCTTTTAAACATGGCTTATTCTTCTTATTCTTTCTTCCCTGGTGATGGCCTCTACGATATCGCCGGCTCTGTAGTCCTTAAAGCCTTCAATCAGGATACCGCATTCAAGACCTTTTTCCACTTCTTTCACGTCTTCTTTGAATCTCTTCAGGCCGGAGATCTTGCCGCTGCCGGCAACATCCTTGCCACGCAACACCCTTATAGGCTGATTGCGCAACAACTTGCCTTCCTTGACCAGCGAGCCGGCGACTTTACCGGAACTCAGATCAAAGATCTGCTGTATCTCCGCGCGCCCGGTGACAGTCTCTACTATCTCGGGTTCCAGAAGGCCGCTCATGCCGGCTTTTACGTCCTCTATGAGGTCATATATGATCTGATAGGTCCGGATTTCTACGCCCGCTGATTTGGCTTCCTCTTTCACCTTGCCGTCGGCATCAACGTGGAAACCGAAGATGACCGCGTCGGAGGCTTTAGCCAGCAGTACGTCAGACTCGGTAATATTGCCGACTCCCGAGTGGAGGATTCGGATCGCAACTTCCTGATTACTTAGTTTTTCAAGCGAGTCCTTTATGGCCTGTAGGGAACCAAACACGTCTGTTTTAAGCACAACATTCAGGTTCTTCAGAAGTTTCTGGTCCACCTGGGATTTCAGCGACAACAGACTTACATGCTTCTGGTGTATAAGGGATTCCTCGCGCCTGTGGAGTTTTCTCTTCTCAGCCACCCGGCGGGCCTCTTTTTCCGTCTCATATATCTTGAAGATGTCGCCGGCGTGCGGGAGTTCGCCGCTGATACCGAGGAGTTCAGCGGGTTCGCTGGGACCGATCTTCTCAAGGCGTTCACCCCGGTCGTTCACAAGAGCGCGCACTTTACCGTGGGAGGTGCCGACAACGAAAGGGTCTCCCACTTTTATTATGCCGTTTTCGGCTATAATAGTGGCGACGATGCCTTTCTGGGAGTCAAGCCGGGATTCCACAACTACGCCGGTACCAGTAGTATCAGGGTTAGCTTTAAGTTCCATCATTTCGGCCTGGATACTTACTATCTCAAGAAGCTTGTCCAGATTCGTGCGCTTCTTGGCCGACACTTCCACCATAGCCGTGGTGCCGCCCCAATCTTCCGGGTTAAGCCCGATATTGGCCAGCCGCTGTTTTATATCCTGCGAATTTGCCGTAGGAAGGTCCATTTTATTAATAGCAACGATTATAGGCACACCCGCAGCCTTGGCGTGATTGACGGCTTCGAGCGTCTGAGGCATGACGCCGTCCACGGCCGAGACCACGAGGATGACGATATCCGTAACTTTTACGCCGTGGGCGCGCATGGCGGTGAAAGCCTCATGCCCTGGCGTGTCCAGGATCGTGATCTTTCCCCTCGGAGTAGTCACCATGTAAGCGCCTATATGCTGGGTTATCTGCCCGGCCTCGGTATCAACGACATTGGACTCACGGAACGCGTCAAGAAGAGTGGTTTTACCGTGATCGACATGCCCCATGATAGTAACTATGGGATAACGGGGCTTAAGGTTCTCCGGTTTTTCCGTTTCAACCTCTTCAACGACCTCCTCGTCGTAAATCGGCACGATTTCCAGATCGAAGCCGTAATCCACGGCGATAAGCGTAGCTACATCCGGGTCAAGTCGCTGGTTGATGGTGGCGAACACGCCCATGCTCATGAGTTTCTTTATGAAGTCGGTAGGCTTCAGGTTCATCTTTTCCGCCAGCTCGCGGACCACGACCTGTGTGGAGATCTTTATCTTCTGAAGTTCCTTGGGTTCCGCGGACGCGGCCTCTGGGACCGGCGCGGAAACAGCCGGCTGTTTTACAGCCTGGGCAGGCGCCTGCTGCGGCGCTGCGGGTTTAGCCTGCGGAGCGTGGTGAGCCGGCGCCGCGGTTTTGGGCGCGTGGCCAGCGAACGGTCTGTGCGGCTGGGCAGGCGCGCCGGGCCTGTAAACCGAACCTGACGGAGGGATATCTGATTTTGCCGGGGCCGCAGGTTTTGCCGGCAGGGACGGAGCCGCGGGCGGGGGCGCTGCGGGCTTACTTACCGGGGGTGCAGCAGGTTTCACGGCGACTGGCTCAGGAACAGCCGGGGCGGGAACTTCGGGCTTGACCGGTTGACCGGGGGGGATATACCCCTCAGGCCTGGAAACGGAAATGATAAGGCGCTTGGGCGTCTGGGGCGGCTTCACTTCTTCTTTAGGCGACGGGACGGCGGGCTCTTCTGTTTTAGCTTTTTTTAACTTCGCGGCCTGAGGCTTTTTTCCCTTCGCCGGAGCCTGTTCGCCTTCCTCGGATGAGGATTGTTCGGCTTTAGTTTTTTTAAAAGTTTTAGGCGCGTCTTTTTTTACGGGCTTCTTTTCCGCGCTTTCGGAGACAACCGGCTTGACCGCGATTTTTTTCTTAGTCTTAGCGGCGTCCTGCCGGACCTTATTCTCTTCACTCTGAGAAGCGTCGGAGTTTAAATCGTCATTTGCTTTCGGTTTCTTTAGACTCATTTTCTTTTACCTCTTTGGTTTCCAAATCTTTAGGGGCTGCCGCGAGGACCGTCTTGCCGTAAGCCGGGTTATCTTCCAGGAACTTTTTAGCGCCGGCCACGATCTTCTGGGCGGTCTTCTCGCCTATACCCTCAAGCGCGCACAAGTCCTCAACCGTGAAACCTGCGATCTTGCGGATATCGGCCATGCCCAGCTTAACCAGGGTATCGGCCACTTTAGCTCCGATGCCGTCTACCTTAAGCAGGTCATTGACGGCTATGTCGTTATTTTTTTTGGCTTCCTCCACTTTCTGTCCTTCCGATTTTACTTCTAGTTCCCAGCCGGTGAGGCGGGAAACCAGTTTTATATTTTGTCCTTCACGGCCTATGGCGATGGCCAACTGGTCATCCGGGACGATGATAAGTGCCCTCTTGGAAGCCTTGTCAATAACGCGGACCGATAGCACCGAGGCGGGGGAGAACGACTTGGCCAGCATGTGCAGCGGCTCCTCGGTATAAGGGATCAGATCTATCTTCTCGTTGGAGAGCTCGCCCATAATGACGCGGATGCGCGAGCCGCGGATGCCGACGCATGCGCCCACGGGATCCACCTTGGAGGAATTACTTTTCACTACAACCTTGGATCGGAAACCGGGATCACGGACAACATCCGTTATTTCCACTACTTTCTCGGCTATTTCCGGAACTTCGGCCTCAAAAAGACTCTTAAGGAACGGGATGGAGGCGCGGGAAAGAACGATCTGGAGACCTTTGTTTTCTTTATCCACGCGGTGTATGATGGCTCGTACGCGCTGGTTGATGGTGTAATGCTCGCGCCTTATCTGTTCGGAGTAAGGAAGGATCGCCTCGGTCTTGCCAAGGTCGACGAAGATGTCCCGGCCGGCCACATGGTGCACGAGGCCCGTCACGATCTCACCTTCGCGCGGCTTATATTCGTCAAAAAGTTTGACCTTTTCTATCTCGCGTATCTTCTGGATCAGGACCTGCTTGGCCGTTTGAGCCGCGATACGGGAGAAATCCTGTATATCAACGGGGATGTTGACTTCTTCATCCAGCTTAGCCGAGGGCTCGTGTTTTATAGCCTCTTCCAGCGTGATCTCTATCTCCGGGGTGAAAACTTCGGGAACGACTTTCTTCACCAGGTAGCCGCACATCTCTCCGGTGTCCGGGTCGATAGTAGCCGCGATCTGCGAAGTCTTGCCGAAATATTTGCGAAGGGCCGAAACCAGCGAATCGGTGATCGTCTTAAAGACGTCGTCCCTTTTTATGTTCTTCTCACGCTCCAGCTGCTCCAGGGCCATGATAAGTTCGGTTTTGCCTTTAAAAGTATTTTCTTTAGTCATATGTTTTTTACCGCCTGTTCTTGGATTATCAGTTGCCGTCAGTGTTTTTTCAGGATATCGTCGTCGCCCGGATTCAACCGTGCCTCTTCGATATCGTTGAGATTGAATTTAAGGTCCCCGCTCAGAAAGACCGTCCCGCTCTCAAAACCCAGCAACTCGCCATAGTAAACACGCGCATTGTTGAGCGGTTTTTTGAGTTTTATCTTAACTTTGCTGCCCTTGAATTTAAGAAAATCCTTCTCTTTCCGCAGCACCCTGTCCACTCCGGGGGAGGAGATCTCCAGAATGTAGCCGCCCTCCAGAACATTGTTCATCTCGATATAGGAACCAAGCTTCTCGCTCATCAGCCCGCAATCCTCCAGCGTAACTCCGCCGCCTACGCGGTCGATGAAGAACTGCAGGAGCAGTTTGCCGCCCATTTTGGTAACTTTAAGGTCAACAAGCTCAAAACCCTGTTCAGTCAGCAACGGCTCAGTTTCTTTCTCAATGAGTTCTCTTTCCATAATACCTCAATAAGGACAAATCTTTATAAAAAAAAGCGGCCGAACTTCAGCCACCTATACACTTATATTAACATTTTTAACCGGAAATGACAATAATAATAACAGCGCGGCAGAGCGGCAGCAAAACAGTACGACAGTCAACTACGAAATTTTGCGACACGAACACACGCCGCGAAATCATGTCCCGATAAAGGAACCTGCCAAGTTTTTGGCCCTTTATGCCTGATATTCAGTTCCTGCCGCGCTGTCTTGCTGCCGTACTGTCGCGCTTACTTACAGATTCCTGGCGAAATATTCGAAAGCTTTTACAAACGGCTCCGCCGGAGCGCTCAACACGCCGGCTCCGACCTGGCCGACGCCGGGTTTCTTATGAGCTACCCCTGTGTCAATGAACGGTAAAATACCCTTCTCAACAACCTTTATCACATCTATACCGGTCGGCGTACCCCGGAAGTTGAGGTAAGGGATCTGATAAACATTATTCTCTCCGGCGGTAATTTCATACATAGCCATGGTATAGTTGACCGCGTCCGCCACGAGGCCGCCCACAAACTGCACAATGGCCGGCGCCGCCGCTATGGCGAAGCCGCCTAATCCGTTAGTCTCAGTGATAGCCGAATCGCCTATATCCGGATTGGCATCCGCCTTGGTGTAGCCGGCAAAAAAAAGGGCGTCAGGCACTGGCGAGGGCCCCGTGAACCATTTATCACCGGCCCCGGACAGCTGCACGCCAAACTCGGTGCCGTTCCTGGCCATCACCACGACCACGGTGGAATACCTGATTCCGCGCGCCGCGTCGAGGCAGACCTTGCTCAGAGCCATTGAGAGATTCAGAAATGAATGGTCGTTCTTATTGATAAATTCCAGCACGGCGGCGGCCTGCTCCGAATTTGGGGTAGTCGTTATCACGGCAGGCGCTATCGCGCGGTAGAAAAGAGAGGTCCCGGCGCGGTTACGGTTGTGGACCTCGTCACCCATGTGGAGGGCCTGTGCGGTAATGGCTTTTAGATCTATCCGGCCAAGACGCTCGACAGCCCGCTTTAGGGCCGGGTACATAACGGCTTCCATCCATTTGAGCCGCTCTATAACTTCCGGGGAATAAGCGCCGTAGCGCAGCACTTTACCCAAACCCTCGTTCATGGTGGCGTAAGCGTAATTGCCGTATTCCTCGTTCTTGACGATAAAAACCGGCATCGAAGCTGAAATTATCCCGGCCATAGGACCCACCGCGCAATGCTCGTGACAGGGGGAAAACTTTATCTTTCCGGAGGCGGCCAGCTTTTCAGCCTCCGTTTCATTTCCGGCCAGGCTCTCATAGATCAGAGCGCCTATTACCGCGCCGCGCATCGGGCCGCACATGTTCGCCCATTTTACTGACGGGCCGGCGTGAAGTATAAGATCTTTTTTCATTCCGGGAATAACGTTAATAGCCTTATCCAGACCGACCAGAGCGGGTTTTGAACTTAATATACGATCAAGCGCCTTCTTGTTGGCAGCCGCGATCTTCGGTGAATTTATCCGTATTTTCCGGGATAGCTCCGGGTCGGCGCTGAGCGGCGGCTTGAACTCAACCTGCACGGCCTTCACGCCCTTATCCGCCAGGCTATTAGTAAAAGATTCCAGGCCGATATTGATCACTTTTAGTTCAGATTCAAATAATTTCATAAATTCTTCCTTAATATCCTCTGCCATTATTAGCCATTATCCTTACTATTTCTCCGGCCAGCCTGCAAGCGCTGGCATTTGACGGCATCACCATAACGCCTGCAGCCCTTAAACCCTCAACAACTTTTGATCGCACCTGAGGATCGGTTTCAGTGCCCGTAACCGAGGCGACGATGGATATCGGCGCATTAGCGTTGAACGCCGCGCGGATGGTCGGCAGAATGTCCTCAAGCGGCCGCATATTCGAACCGTAGCCCAGTACGACATCCAGAAGGATTACCGCGGTCTCAGAGTTCTCGGCTTCGGAAAGTATCAGTTTATTCCTGAGCGAAAAATCGATCATCGGGTGCGGACGCCCCACCGTAAACTCGTCCTCACCCATATCTATGACCGAGTGCTCCTTTAATTTAAGAGAATTGGCGAGTTTATATTTTTTATCGAGAGGCGTGTTGGACCACAGCGGGCCGACTATTGCGTTCAGGACTATCTGCGCCTCGCTGACAAAAGTCCCGCCGCTGAACAGTCCGCGGATGTATTTTTGTTTTTCAGTCTTATTCTTTGCCGCCGGAACGGCCATTTTCTCTACTTCAGTGTTTATATCAAACAGGCGCTCCTTGGCCTTACGCATGTTGCCTTCTTTGGCGAGATACACGGCTTTAAGCGCGGCTTCTTCCAGCGTATGAGCGCAATAAAAATCATCCTTCCCCGGGAGTGTGGCTTCACCGCCCAGCATAATTGAAACAACAGGTTTATGTATTTTTTTCACCTCGCGCAAGATCCTGGACAGCACTTCCGGGTGCGGGGGTTTTGAGATGATCAGGATAAGGGAAGTGTTTTTATCTTCCGCCAGAGCTTTCAAACCCTGGATGAAGGTAATACCGCCTATCTCTTTTTTCACGTCGCGCGAACCGGTTCCGATGGCCTGGGAAACCCCGGAACCTTCATTAGAGATGAGGGTGGATACTTCCTGAAGACCGGTGCCGGAGGCCGCGACGATACCTATAGAACCTTTATTTACGGAATTGGCGAAGGCTAACGGCGCGCCGTTGATTATAGCCGTGCCGCAGTCGGGGCCCATGACCAGAAGATCTTTTTTTAAAGCCGACTTTTTAAGCGCAAGTTCGGTCTCAAGAGAAATATTATCGGAGAAAAGCAAAACATGCAAGCCCTGTTCAAGGCAGTCCGCCGCCACTTTGCCGGCGAAACGTCCGGCGACGGAAATAACGGACATATTGGCCCCGCCCAGCATCTCAACCGCGTTTGCTATGCCCTTAGCGTTAACGCCTCCCAAAGCTGCACCCTGAGCGGACTTAACCTTCCTGCTCAGAAGTTCCGCGGCTTTTTCAAGTGCCGCATCCGCGCTCTTGGAGTCCTTCGCTTTAACTGTGATGACGAGGTCGTTGTCCCCGGCCTTATCCAGCTCCGGATTATACAGCCCGGAAGTTCTGACA
The DNA here is from genome assembly GCA_903867985.1 of uncultured Elusimicrobia bacterium. GTDB lineage: Bacteria > Elusimicrobiota > Elusimicrobia > Elusimicrobiales > UBA9959 > YA12-FULL-51-18. The sequence continues at coordinate 19,784 of CAIPTO010000042.1, forward strand.
ATGCCCTTATTTTCTTTTGTGGCCATAACGATGGCGGAATCTATCACTCCGCCGGCGGTATTGAGCTCTCTGGCGATTCTCATCAGCGACACCGAGTCGTGGTAAGCGCCCTTTATAATCGTTGATTTAATAAACATCGCAATATTCTCCTTTAATTCGTAAAACGTAAAACGGAAAGCGCAAAGAGTGACGGAATTAGTGGATTTTTGTCTAACACTTTCCGGTTCCCGTTTCCCGCTTTACGCTCTGCCGGCGCGCAGACCCGCCTCACAGCCATAAATTAGTCCGGCGCAGAAATCCGCACCGGAAGTATGTCCGCTGCGAAGCGAAGCTTTTGCGGCCAGAATCAGCCGTCTATCGTCAAATCCCGCCATTGCGGCCAGAAGCTTTCCGGTCTTTTCGTTAACTCGCCCGTTATAGGCGCAGTAAGTGAATGAATGGGATATAAAGTTTTTGGTGTCGGCGTTGTCGTAAACGGAATCTCTGATATCCGACAAATCGGCCGGAAGATTGACCTCAACAAAACTGAGCCCGGTGAGGTACCCGCACAGGAAATCATCTCCGGAAGGAGTAAGGCCGAAGCCAAGGCCGCGTAAAGTGCGTGCGCCCTTCGCGTAGTCGCCGGCCTCAAGAAGGGCCGCGCCCTTTTTCATGCTTTCCAGCATCGTCCTTTCGAACACAGTCTTAAAAGAATCCTCCAAAGAGAGAGAAAACAGAAAGCACATGCTTTTAACCGGCGCGCCATGTCCGAAAAAATCCCTTAGTAAACACAGATTTTCTTTTAATAACTCCGGGCTCAGCAGCAGGCGGGGGACCGCGGAATCGTAATTCGTTTCCGGGTCCACCTCAAGGCGGTTCTCATCAATATAAAGCGCCAGTTTGGTGACCTTCATACGGCGCGCGCCGTGCGGCAGGTGTTTCAGAACCACGTTAAGCGGACCATTTCCTGTTTTGCGGCTGACCAGCGAAACCATAAAACCCTTGGGGCCTCTGAAATTCAGCGCGTTATCAAAAGCGGAGTGCAGCGCAAAAGATCCCCGGGGTATGAGGTCGCCGTAGCCGAGTATTTTCATATCACATCCACGCCATCTTTTTTCTTTCTTTCAGGAAAGGGAACCTTTCGCGGGTCTTTAAAACCAGATCTTTGGCCACATCTGTTTCGGAAACGAAAATACCTTCGCGAGTGCCGGCATCCACGGTTACTTTTCCGAGCGGATCGTAACATACTGAGTTGCCGGAATATTCCACCTTGCCTTCAAAGCCTAAGCGGTCCACGCCTACGCAGTAAGCCTGGTTTTCTACGGCTCTGGCGCGCAGCAGCGTCATCCATTGTTCGGCGCGGCGCATGGGCCAGGCCGCTATCACGATATAAAGATCAACTTCAGCGGCCATTTTCCAGAAGAGATACGGGAAACGCAGATCAAAGCAGACCGCCGGCATGACCTTCAGGCCTTCCAGCTCAAACACTTCCTGCTTCGAGCCGGCCTTGTAGCATTTATCTTCGCCGCCGAAAGCGTAAAGATGAATTTTGGAATAAGTATTTACCCGATCGCCGTGCCTGTTCAGAGTTATCAGGTTGTTGAATCCGTTCTCCACGCCGCCATAGGAAACATTAATATTATTCCTCTGTGCCAGGTCGCGAAAAAAATCCCGGTCGGAGTCGCTGAGTTCAGCTGCGGCAGTATTCATCGTAAACCCGCTCAAAACCATCTCGGAGAAGATGAGCCAGTCTATTTCATTTTTGCGGGGGCAGGCCTCGAATAATTCCGTTATCTTTTTCTTGTTGGTTTCTTTGTCTTCCCATTTGATGTCATACTGGCATAAGGCGAGTTTCATTATGGCGCATCCTCCATTATTCGTGAAGCGGAAAACGTAAAGCGTAAATCGCAGATCGTAAAACGGAAGTCGTAAAACGGAAATAGCCAGCAAAATAAAGAAATAAATTACTTCCCTAATTACGCTTCCCGCTTTACTGTTACCGCTTTCCGGTTTTTTACGGCCAGGGCCACTTTCTCTTTTGTCACCGGCATGGATTTTATCCGCACGCCGAGGGCGTCTTCCACGGCGTTGGCGATAAGAGGGGCAGCCGGTATCATGGTGTGTTCTCCCACGCCGCGCGCGCCATAAGGGCCATCGGGCTGCGCCACCTCAATTATTATCGGCACCACTACTTCCGGCATATCCATGGCTGTGGGAATTTTATAGTCCGAGAAGTTCGCGTTAAGTAATTTACCTTTGTCGCTGAAGCGCATATCCTCGTATAGCACGGTGGCGAAGCCCTGCAGCAGCCCACCGACTATCTGACCTTTAACCAGATCCGGGTTTATGGCCTTTCCGCAGTCCACGGCCAACACCGCCTTCTTTATCTTCATCTTGCCGGTCTCACGGTCAACTTCAAGAATGATCCCTGCCGAGCCGGTGGTGTAATGCACGTTGGGATGGCCGCCCTGACCGGTTTCAGGATCTCCAATAGCGGAAGTAAACTCCGGCATAAACATGCCGGAGCCCATTATGGGCCCGCCCTTAAAAGTATGATCATCGGCCTGTATGCCGTTGATGACGAAATCCCGCAGGCGCAGTTCGAAGTCAGGTTTGGCGCGGCATTTAACTTTTTCGTCCTCGAGGTAAAGCGAACTCTTATCCAGGCAATGCACGCGCTGGACGAGATCGAATATCTTTTCCCTGGCCTCCAGCGCCGCGCGTTTGACCGCGTTCCCGCAGCCCCAGGTTACATGGGATCCCACCGTCTGCCACTCATACGGATTGCGGTCGGTATCAGGAGTTTCAACGCGGATCTTGCTCACGGGTACGCTGAGCACTTCCGACGCTATCTGGGCCATCACCGTCAGAAGGCCCTGACCGATCTCCATGCCGGAGACCAGGATATTTATGCTGGCGTCCTCGTTGAATTTCAGGAAGGCGCTGGAACTTGCGTTGGGGGGCATGGCGGGAGATTTCCAGAAACAGACCAAAGCTTTGCCTATGGCCTTATTCGGATCTTTTGACTTTTCCCTAACGCCCCACTTTATTTCCTTTTCAACTTTTTCTATGGCCTCCCTGATGCCGTTGGGATTCATGTGTGCACCGTAGGGCAGAGTGTCGCCTTCCTTGATGGCGTTCTTTTTGCGGAAAGCAACGGAGTCCATGCCAAGCTTGTCAGCCATGCGGGTGATGTGCGACTCCAACCCGAAGAGGAACTCCGAGTAGCCGAAGCCGCGGTAGGGCCCGCCGGGGGGAAGATTGGTGTAGATGCACATCGAATCTATTTTCAGATTGTCCACTTTATATGGGCCGCTGGCCGACAGGCCTGCGGCGTTCACTACGTTGGCGCCGTATTCCACATACGCGCCTGCGTCCCAGTAAAGCTGGAAGTCCAGCGCTGTTATGCGTCCGTCTTTTTTTACGCCCATCTTCACCCTGGCGGTGACGCCCTGGCGCTGATAGGTGTTGTAAAATTCCTGGGCGCGGCTCCAGAGGACCTTAATAGGCCTGCCTGGCACCGACATGGCCAACGCCGCGCCGATTATTTCCATACTGACCCCGGCCTTGCCGCCGAAGCCGCCCCCGATATAGGTGCTTATGACGCGAACATCCTTGTGGCTGATACCGAAGGGCTCAAGCGCCTGGGCGAAAACATTGCGCTGGGTGAAGGGGGACTGAGAAGAGGTCCACATCGTGAGGCGGCCGGATTCGTCCAGCAGACCGATCACTGAATGCGGCTCTATGGCGCAATGCGCATATCTGGGGACGGTATACGTGTCCTCCATCACGAGGTCGGCATCCTTAAAACCTTTTGCGAGGTCGCCCTTGCGGGTTTTGCGCCAGTGGGCGATATTGGTGCCGGGCTGGGGGAAGAACCACGGGACATGGCGGTAACTTTTTAAATCTGGATGTACGAGGGGGGAATTCTTTTCAAGCGCTTTTACCGGGTCGAGGACTGGGGTAAGTTCTTCGTATTTAACTTCCACGAGGGCGGCGCCGCGCATGGCTATCTTGGGGTCGGTTGCGACTACGGCCGCGACTTGTTCTCCGACGAAGCGCACGGTATCGGTGGCGAAAACATAACGGTCTGTCATGTAGAGGCCGAATTTATGGGTGAAGCTGCGGCCGGTGACGACTTTTACCACGCCGTGGAGCTTTTCGGCTTTAGAGGTGTCGATGGATTTTATTTTGGCGTGCGCGTAGGGACTTTCAACTACGGCGGCAAAAAGCAGCCCAGGGCCGAACTCCAGGTCATCGGTATACTTGGCCGCGCCCTTTATCTTCTCCCACCCGTCCACGCGCAGGACGGACTTGCCGACGACCAGAAGATCCTCATCGGCTTTTTGAGATTTCACGCCCTTCCTGGTTTTAGTGATAAGTTTCTGAAGATCCATATCTACCTCTCAATATTGTACCCCGTTAAATTCAACAAAGGGTTTCGGGGGCCTGCCGGGTGACGGAACATAGAGACGTGGTCTCCTACTATTACCTTTTCCTACTTCCCGCTGGTCGGGGCGCAGGAGGCCATGTTGAAGCGGACCTGCGTGGGGGTCTTGCCGGCGTTCTGGCCGAAGATGCCCGTCTGCACGCACTGGCCCGACTCCACCGGAAAAGCTTCAACTTTAACAGTATCCAGAATCATGGGGTAACCGGGCTCGCCACGCCATATCCGGCGTATTGTGACTTGCACGGGCGAATTGCCGAAATTTGAGTTATTTACCATCACGCGGGCGCCGGGAGGATCCGTGATCACATCAAATGTCTCGTTCACGAACTGCTGAACCTGCGCCGGCGCGGGCTGGCTCATGGCGCCGAAAAGGCCGCCCGACCGTTTCTGCATCATTCCGCCCTGAGGAATAGCGCAAGCAGCCAGCATCCACAACGCGGACACCAATATAATTGTTTTCACAGCGTCACCCTATTTTCCTTTCACCGTTTCTTCTATGGCGGCTATTATCGGCTCGTAGCCGGTGCAGCGGCAGAGGTTGCCAGCTATGGCTTCCTTGATGTCGCGCGTGGTGGGCTTTGGATTTTTTTCAAGCAGTTCGGTGGCTGAAAGTATTACGCCCGGCGCGCAAAAGCCGCACTGGAAAGAATTCTTCTCATGGAATTTTTTTTGCAGCCTCTGAGTCCATTTGCGGCTATTGGCTCCCTCAAGCGTGACTATATCCGCGCCATGGGCCTCTACGGCCAGGACCAGGCAGGAACGCACGGTTTTGCCGTTCATGATCACAGTACAGGTGCCGCAGTCACCCCGGTCACAGCCGACCTTAGGGCTCTTTATGCCGAGCTTATAGCGCAGAACATCCAGCAGCACGTCGTTGGATTCAACTTCCACCTTCTTTGTGTCGCCGTTAAGTTTGAATTCTATTTCATGTTTCTTCATAGCGCCTCTTAGATGACCCATTCTCCGTACTTCGACCCCTTGCCGAACAGACGCGCCACCGCGGCCTGCAGGGCGCGGCCGAGCATAACCGACGCCATGTGGTTGCGATAGTCTTTTGAAGAACGGATATCTGTGATAGGGCTTATCTCTTTTAAGATGGTCTCTTTAGCTTTGGTTAGGATCTTTTCGGTAAGTTTGTTTCCGTTCAGCACCGCTTCGGTCGCAGGGCACCTGGACGGCTTGGGTCCCAAAGCGCAGGCGGCCACGCGGTAAGTGTCGTCGGCCAGCGCCAGAACTGCTATGCCGCCCTGGGCCAGATCTTCGCCTTCGTAGCGGGAAAGTTTAGCGTAGCAGCCGCCGGTCTTAGGCTTGGGCAATTTAAGTTCCACAGCCAGCACCACTTCGTCGAAAGCCAGAACGGTCTTCTTGGGTCCGGAGAACCAGGCGTGTATGGAAACGCGGCGCTCGCCCCTGACGCTTTTGACCAAAACTTCAGCGTCATATACGGCCAGGACCGGGGCGGAATCTGCCGACGGCACAGCCGAACAAATGTTGCCGGCCACAGTGGCCCGATTTCTGACACCTGTGGAGGCCACGGTCAGGGCGGATTCCCACAAGAGCGGACAATGCTTTTTGATCAGCGGCGATTCTATTATATCGGCGAAAGTGACAAGCGAGCCTATTGAAAGGTTCTCATTTTTTAATTCTATCTTGCCAAGGCTTGTTATCCCTTTAATGTCGACCACGATCTTAGGGCGGGCGATATTTTCTTTCAGATGCACTATAAGGTCGGTGCCGCCGGCAAGAACTCTGGCGCTTTCTTTATAAAGCGACATCACGCGCAGAGCCTCATCCATATCTTTCGGTTTCAAGTATTCGAATTCAGTTGTTATCGGCATATTCCACCTCCTCTCTATCCACTCGCCGCTGCCGTTATGGCAGCCAGGCCACCACGCGGCCCATGGCGGATTCAAGCTCCATGCCCTTGAGGGGGAAGAAACCCAGCCAGCAGCGCTTGTTGGAAAGTTTATCGATATCCCCTCCGATATTTTCGGCGTGCACGAGTTTCTTAGGAAAGAGTTTAAGATGCATGACCTGATAATATTCTTCAGGCGGGAACATCTCGTCCCATTTCTTACCGCAGTTTGCCGCCAGCTTGTTCTCGGCTTCCGTGAAGAGCTTGGGGTGCCAGTTGCGTATGATCGTGTTCATGGGGTGGTCGGCGGAGCCGCAGTCAACGCCTATCCACTTAAACTTCATAGCCAGCGCCCATTTATGGAATTTGGGCCCGGGGCCCGGATGCTTGCAGAAATATCTCACCTCGTCGCAGGTGTTCTTTTCGTACCAGGCGTATTTATGATAGCCGGTATTGATTATCAAAATATCGCC
>CAIPTO010000043.1 GCA_903867985.1 uncultured Elusimicrobia bacterium
GTAAAAATAGATAGAGTAAATAGTACCCGAGCGTCGCTTCGCTCCGACCCGGCTACTTTCACCGGAACGCTGGCACACATTCCAGCGGAATCGTGGCAACTTTCAGCGGATTACGCAGATAGTGAAAAGCGGTTGATGTTTTACATTTCCGAGACAATTGGTTTTTATAAACAAGTAATAACGCTGTTGTTGTTTGTGGTTACATTTGTGCTGGCAGTCGGCTATTACTTCTCAACAAAAAAAGCAGAAGAATTGGCAAATGATGCATTAAAAGGGGAGCCGTTTAAATTGATTTTAGAAGCATTAATCAATAAACAAGTCACCGACCTGATTAATAATAGTGAAATGGCTTCGTCTCAGGCTACTATTAGTGAAATGGATAAGAGGCTTGTTGGGCTGGAAAAATTAGTTTCAGATAAGAGTTATAAGATAGTCGATAATGAAGAAAGAGGTGATGTTAATGGGCGTAATTAGCCGAAAGCATTTTGTTAAATCAGTTGTTCCATTGGGCGATACCGTGGAATTAATTGATACTCCGGATAAACTCATTTCTTTTGCAAAGTCGCGAGAAATTGAAACGGTTCCTCTCGACGCGGAAGGGGTCGCGAAAGCCCTAAATATCGGTGTTAAATATGAGAATTTCGATAATGATGTTTCCGGCGTTCTTCAAAGGAATGAGGACATGAGTGGTTGGGAGATTCTAGTGAACAAGGCCCATCATTTGCATCGGCGAAGATATACGATAGCCCATGAAATTGCGCATTATTGTCTCCATAGATTTTACAGCAACATTTTTGAGGATGATATGTTTTTTCGGAGCAATGAGTTGTCAGAAACGGAATGGCAAGCTAATGATTTCGCTGGGGCAGTCTTGATGCCTGAGGACGTGTTTCGTGAAAAGGTGCGCGCGGGAGTCAGTGAGGTGGAGGATTTGGCTAAGATTTTTAAGGTCTCTTCTTTAGCGTTGAGAATGCGCGCAAAGAAGTTGGGAATGTCAGGGCATGGGTTATGAATGAAATAATTTATGTGCCTATTATAAAGACGGCAGACGCTGAAGTGCGCGCGTTGGAGAATCTTTCTGATGCTGTCCGCAACATGACAACTCCATTACTTGAATTTACGAGGTCAAGGACAACCGCCAAGTTAAAGCGCGGGGATATCCTTCGCAAAGTCAAAAGACTGTCTGAATTATTCAAGGAGAGGGTGTTTTTCCTGGATTTAACAAATGATCCTAATTTAACAAATGACCAAATAAAAGAATTGCAGAGCAATGTGAATGGGTATAAAAATTGGACTGATTTCGCTGTGGCTCGCAAATCAGATTTCTCAAAATTTATACCGACCATCCAGATATCCTCTGAAAATATCGCCACCGAGGATGAGCATTATAAAAGGATACGGCAGCAGGTCGGAGTTTTGGGTAGGAATTTTGAGAAATTGCTTTACCGCATCCCGATTGGATATGAGTTTATTGCAAGGGATATGGCAGAAATAGGCAAACATGTCCCTGCTAATAGATTGATTTGTTTGCTTGATGCTGAGTACATCCCAAAAGATAAGGCGCCAATTTATGCGAGGAATGCCATACCAATTATTCAGGAGTTTAAGAAATACTCACCGGCCTCAATAATTATTGCGAGCACATCATTTCCTAAAAAACCAACACAATATGGTGGAGAGTCAGAGGGAAGAATGTTTCTTGAGGAAAGAATCTTTTATAAAAAGATTAAAGAGACTGAAAAAAATATCGTTTATGGCGATTATGCAACAATTCATCCCGCACGAAACGACCAATCCGGTGGCAACGGATGGGTCCCGAGAATTGATATGCCCACGGCGGATGAGGTGTTTTATTTCCGTGATAGAAAAACGAAAGCAGAGGCGACATATGCGAATGCATATATTAGGGTTGCGGAAAAAGTAGCAGAAACTAAAGACTACCAGGGTATTAGAAAAAAGATCAGTGGTTGCTGGGGGATTAAACAAATTGAATCTGCGGAGTCCGGCCTTCCGCAAGGGCTCTCCCCATCATTTTGGATATCCGTCAGGATGAATATCCATATTTCTCTTACTGTGACACCTTAGGCTGAAATCCTGTTGATTTTGCCGGTTAGCCCTTTCAAATCGTCTCGCACAATAATCCCATCGGTGTCGCGCATAAAAAGGTTGAATAAATCGCGATATCTCTTTTTTAATATCGCTAATGCGGTGAGATATATTTGAGTTGTGGGGATTTTCCTCGAAACCCTATTACGCAGCGCTTGCGTGGAGATGGTACGGGCATTTTTTGTTTTAAATCTATGGATTAAATCCTCTTTTGATAAAAACATTAAAAGATCATCTTTGCTAAGTTTTATTTTCCTTTTTGCCGGCCTTTTAATCTGAAATTCCCCTGATTCGAATAAAATCAGACCAGTGCTTGCAGGGGTAATCTTTTTAATCTGATTTAAATATTTCTTTGTGGTTATAACGGAGAATTCTGGGAAGGAGCGCAAATAGTCTGGTAATTGATGGTAAAACTTCTTTATTGAATCTCTGTCACTTTTAATCTCGAACGCATATAGCACATTTGAGATAACAATAAGGTCAGCCTTTCTTTTGTTTTTCGAGAATAGAACCTCAGTGCCAATAGCATCGGTAGATGCTGAGAACGACAACCCGCCATTTAGCAACCAGCTAATAAATCTGACTTTAATGGTTTCCGCATTCTCTTGCATAGTTAAATCTTCTTGATAAGTTTCTATTTTATTATAGTATTTGCTTATGATTCTTGAGCGCAATTTTTATTGCGGAGAATTTATGAGGAAGGTCTATAACCCAGAAGTGGAGGGGGTCAAAATAATTCTTTAATTTTTAGGCTCAAAGCTTTTGCGATCTTCGCTATATTCACAATTGATATATTGCGGAGACCTCTCTCCACTTCGCTGATGTAGGTCCGATGAAGGGAAGACTTGAATCCTAGGTCTTCCTGAGAAAGACCTTTCTTCTTTCTAAAAAACTTTATTCTCGCCCCGAACGATCTCCGTATGTCTTTCATAATACAATGTCACTTATTGACTACAGTCTATATTTTTGCATACTATATATCTACAGTCTATGAGTGACATCTCTATTGAGGCCAGGCGGAGCCTTATATAACAGCCGAGCGGTATAGTGCGACCTTATAACGAATAAGAGTTGATGCGCGCGGGAAATAATTTTCTGCGGTGTACGTCCGCCTTAGGCGGACGAAACCCGGCCGCCTCTGGCGGACGGGAAGGGGGTGAGGCCATGAAAAACAACTCTCCTCTGATGGAGCAGTGCGAAGGCGCAACGTGCCGAGCCTGCGAACCCTCTTTCCTGCGGCGAGCATGGGCGGCCGCGCGGCGTGGCCGACCGTGCGGCAAGGAGCGGAGCGGGGCCGCGCATCGTGGCCACGCCCGCGACGACTTCGCGCAGTCAGCGGCCAGGGGAAACGGATCGAAAAAGGTATTTATAAAGAGTCTTCAGGATGTTGCGCATAGAAGTTTCGAACTTTATCCTGAAAACTCCGGATTTTTTCTTCAAAAACTGGCGCAATCTGCGCAACAAACCTCCGGCGTTCCTGTATACCCCGGATCATTATTGTTAAAAAACCCGGCTGAATTCAGCCGGGTTTTTAATTTGAATATCTTTTTAAACTTTAGCCTAATACACTACGCTGCCAACCTGCAGTTAATCTATTTCAACACCAGGTCTCGCGACAATTTCAGGTCGCGGGAGGAACTGCCGGCCCAGATCGTGAAGCGGCCCGGATCCACCGTCCAGCCCTTGCCTGAATCGTCATAATAAGCGAAAGCGGACCGGTCCAGCGGCACGCGCACGGTCCGCGTTTCTCCCGCGGCCAGCCGCATTTTTGAGAAGCCCTTGAGCTCGCGCAGAGGCCTTGGCAGGGCGGGCGAAGCCTCGCCTACATAGATCTGCACTGTTTCTTCCCCGGCCCGCGCGCTCGTGTTCCGCACCGTAACGGCAACGCTTATTAATGGCGCCCGAGCGCTGTCGCTTGATATTTCCAGTTCCATGTTTTCGTACGCGAAACTCGCGTAGGATAAGCCATATCCGAAGGGGAACAGCGGGGCGATACCTTGCGCGTCAGCGTGACGATAACCGACGAATATCCCCTCGGTATAACGGACCATGCCATTTTCTCCCGGATAAGCCCCGAAAGACGAGGCGTCCTGCTCGCGGACCGGGAAGGTGACCGGCAAACGTCCGCCGGGCTCCGCGCCCAGAAGCACCTCAGCCACCGCCTGTCCGCCCTCCTGTCCAGGATACCAGGGCAGCAGAATAGCGCCAACCTTATCCACCCACGGCATCAGCACGGGAGTCCCGGTAAATAAAACCACCACGGTATTGGGGTTGGCCTTGGCCACAGCTTCAATAAGAGCATCCTGCCCCGGAGGCAGGGCCAGCGTCATCCGGTCTCCGCCTTCCGACTCATACTTATCGGATAGTCCGGCAAATATAACGGCCGCGTCCGCGCCTGAGGCAGCCTCGACCGCCTCCGCTATGTGGTCCTCGGGCGGGATCGCTGCGCGCAGGCGAATCTTAACTTTGCCCTTATCGCTGAAAGTTTCAAACCGAACGCTGTGCTCGCTGCCGGCCTGAAGGTCAGCGGCCCAGGCCAGGCATTCCCAAAGCGGATTAGACCAGTCGCTGAGAACCTGCACGCCGTCTATAAACAGCCGCGAGCCGCCAGACTGAACCACAAATTCATAACGCCCGGTGCGCGGCACGATGAACCTGCCGGTCCAGCGCGCGGAAAATCCGTCCTCGGGCTTGCCGGGGATAGGCGACTTTTTTAAATCAAAATCCACTTTCGGATCCACACGGCTGAGAACCGGCGCGCCTTCCAATTTCTGGTTGGCGAAATATTCGCCCAGCAGTCCGTGTCCCGTGCCTGAGGGCGGAGCCAAAAGCTCTTCGGGTATGGCCGTGTCCCGTCCGGGAAGGTCCACGCCCTGCGCGTATACGATCCGGCCGCCGGGCCAGGATTTGCGCAGCATCTCCAGCGGGCTGATAGAAGCCGCGTGCTGAACCTCGGAACTTCCCCCGCCAGCGGCGCGCAATACGGCGGCATTGGGGCCTATCACCGCCAGCTTTTTGAACCTCTCCGGGGTCAGCGGCAGCAGCCGGCCTTCATTTTTGAGCAGCACCGTACCCTCTCGCGCCATACGGCGCGCCAGTTCCAGATGCTCCGGACCGGCCACTATGGATTTAGGCGGACGGTCCGCGTCTTTTCTCTCAAAAACTCCGGCAGAGAACAGCACACGCAGGATGCGCCTGGCCTTATCCTCTATCGTAGGCACGGAAACCCGGCCTTCCTGAACCGCTTTCTCCAGCGGCGCGGTAAAATAATAGCCCCAGGGCATTTCCAGGTCCAGCCCGGCGTTAGCCGAGCCTTCCGTACTGTGGGTGGCCCCCCAATCGGAAACAACAAATCCGGAAAAACCCCATTCTTTCTTAAGGACCTGGTTGAGCAGGAACGGATTTTCCGCGGCGAAGAGGCCGTCCACGCGGTTATATGCTGCCATAACCGTCCACACGCCGGCATGCACCGCGGCCTCGAAAGCCGGGAAGAAAATTTCGCGCATGGCGCGGCGGTCCGCCCTGACGTCAACCGCCATCCGGCCCGTCTCCTGATTATTGAGCGCGTAATGCTTTACGCTGCCGATAACGCCCTGCCCCTGCAGCCCCGAGACAAAAGCGGAGGCGAGACGGGAGTTAAGATAGGGGTCCTCGCCGTAACTCTCGAAATTCCGGCCGCTATAGGGATTGCGGGCTATATTAACGCAGGGGCCCAGCAGCATATCTTTACCCATGGCCAGGGCCTCAAGGCCCATGGCGGCCGCGGCCTCGTTAATAAGCGCGGGGTCGAAGGCGGCGCCTATAGAAACGCCGGACGGGAACGCTGTCGCCGTAATGTCCCAGCGCGAGACTCCCAGCGGGCCATCGGTCATTCTGATGGGCGGGACGCCCAGCTCTGGAAAGGAGTAGGTCTCCATCTCCCATCCGCCGGCTATCGCTATCTTCTGGGCAAGGGTCATACGGCCGAGCAGATCGGAAACGCGCGCCTCGACAGGAGCCTTGGCGTCTTTATACACAGCCGTCGGCTCAACCGCCGACAAAGGGGCGGTTAAAAGCAGCAATGGGGCAAAAAATTGGAACCATTTATATTTGATCATAGTTTTTATTTCCTTTACGCGCGGTAATATCAGCCCGGAACTAAAGTTTACAAAAGGGCGACGGGAAAAGCAAAATATACGACCGACCGGCCAGGGCTGCAATTCCGCGCTAAAAACGTACGCGGCGCCCCTCCCGGATAATATATAATAAGCCTGACAGTTCATCAGGAATCGCCATGCCCGACAATATAGTCTATTCCACCGATCCGGATTGGGACCCGCCGTGCCCGGCCTGCGGTAAAAGCCCGTGCGGCTGCGCTTCGCTGTCAGGCAAGCCGAAACAGACGGAGCCGGTGCGCGTCTCGTTCCGCCGGGGACACAAAGGCAGCGGCCTGACCGTCATTGAAAAGATTCAGATGCACCCTGCCGGAAAAGAAGAACTTCTAAAAAATTTTAAAAAAAAGTTGGGAGTGGGCGGGACGGTGAAACTGGGGGCGTTGGAACTCCAGGGCGACCACAGGGCCGCGGTGGAAATAGAACTTAAAAACCTGGGCTACAAAGTGAAACAACTTGGGGGATAATATCAGTGATCAGTGACTGGTAATTAGCCAGGCCCTCATCTCTTATTTTCCGCAGTAATTACTCTCCACGCGGTTTCGCACATTATCGTAACTATAGATCGCCTTCATCACCAACGGATAACCGATCTCATCCTCGTTCTTCAGCATTTCAACAATCAATCTGCTTTCCAGATAAGCCAGAGCCGGGTCCGCCCCGGGGACCCTCGAGCAGAAAGCCGAGTTGCTCATATCCCTGGTCTCCATGGCGACATGCTCCGCGTAACCTTCCTTCCGCCAATCAGACATGCCAAAATAGCTCAGCACGCCCACTTTGTTCTTGATCTGGGCTTTCACTATTTCATGGACAATAACGCTTTCAAGCACCCGGCCCATTCCGGCGCCCGTGGGACCGTAGGAGATATTTTTGTCGATATCGGCTGAAACTACAAACACTTTACTGTTTATCGGATGCACACAGGCGAATTCTTTCCTGCAGAAAGGCGCCAGAAATGAATATTCTTTGTAACTCCCTGTCAGATAAACTTCAAAGTTCTGACCGGGGTCATAGAAATCGTCCGCGGATATCTTCGCATATATATCCGACAGCAGTCTGTCCGGAGATTTGGTGAGCGGGTCGTGAGTGTAAAGGGTGAGGTTCTTATAGTCATATTTAGAACTAAAAAGAACAACCGGGTAGATAGTCAGGCCGCAGTAGGCCGCGACCGCCAGCAGCACGCATAAAAACAAAAATCTCATCTTGGTCATAAAACCTCCCCCCCATATAGTGCGCCGCCGCTGAATTTTTTATTGAAACGCTGCGAACATTCACGCTTCCATGAACACTAAGAAAACTTATAAGAATTGCAGGATTCAGGTTAACCGGTCCCGACTATAAAATACCAGATGAGGAGAGCGATCACCAGTGCGATGAGCTTTATACTCCAGTTCCTGGTTATCATTTCGGGAATATTCATAAGGGTTGCGAAGGCTGCGGCTGGGCCGGGGACGAAGGCCTGGAGCTCTTCCTTAAAAGCGTCTTCTCGGTTTTGGATCTGTAAAGCTGATAGAGCATGGTTTCGAGATCTTTAGGATCCACGGCCTGCTGCAGTTTACCGTTCCTGGAGACGGAGATAAGACCGGTCTCTTCCGACACTGTCACGATTATGGCGTCAGCTATCTCGCTTAAGCCCAGCGCTGCGCGATGGCGCATGCCGAGTATCTTGGAAAGTTCCTGCTGTTCCGTGAGCGGCAGAATGCAGCCGGCGGCCACTAAACGGTTATTGGATATAACCACGGCGCCGTCGTGCAGGTGCGTATTAGGGTGGAAGATCGTGAGCAGCAGCTCTTTTGAAACCTCGCCATTAACGCGCACCCCGGTCTCCACAATATCGCGCAGGCCCATGTCCTGCTCAAGCACAACCAGCATGCCGATTTTTTTGGGGACGGCGAACCTGATGGATTCCATCAGCTCGGCGATAAAGCGGTATTCCTGCGAGATCAGGATGCGCCCCAGCGGGTTGGAACCGATATTCGCCAGCGCCACGCGTATCTCAGGCTGAAAAACCACAATAAGCAGGAAGATGCCGGCCAGCCAGAAATTCTGCAGCAGCCACGCGGTAGCGCCCATTTTGAAGAATTTAGCCAGCGAGGTGATGATGGCAAGTATGAAAACGCCCCATACGACATTCATGGCCCTGGTGCCCTTAATGAGCAGAATAAGCCGATAAACGATGTAATAGACTACGAAAATGTCTAAAATATTCTTTAAATAGTTCAGATACATAAAACTCCAGTGGTTAGTGGACAGTGATTAGTGAAGGAGGTTTCCTTACGACATACTGAACCACTTATCACTTCCGTTCGTACAGGCTGCTAAACACCAACCACTTCTCCGGGCGCCTGTCCCTTCATGATCGCATCCATCTCGGCCGCGTCTATAACTTCTTTCTCGATCAGAGCCGCCGCGATAGCATCCAGCGATTTCTTATTGTCCGTCAGTATCCCTTTAGTTTTCACAAAACATTCCTGCACTATACGCTTGACCTCGTCGTCCACATTTTTGGCGGTCTCGTTGGAATAAGCAGGCTGGCGCATTATATCCCGTCCGAGGAACACTTCGGATTCGTCTTTTCTGAGGGAAAGCGGCCCGATCTTCTCGCTCATTCCAAACTCCATGACCATTTTCTGGGCGTAGTTGCTGACCTTGGAGAGATCGTCATGCGCGCCGGTGGTAACCTCGTTGAAAGTCAGTTCCTCGGCCGCCCGTCCGCCCAGCAGGATTGAGAGTTTGTTAAGGATCTCCGTCTTAGAGGTCAGGTACTTATCCTCCAGCGGCAACTGAAGCGTGTAGCCCAGAGCCGGGCCCCTGGGGATGATGGACACCCGGTGCACCGGATCGGAACCGGGCAGCATCCTGGCGACCAGCGCGTGTCCGGCTTCGTGATAGGCAACTATCTTCTTCTCGCTGTCCGAGATCAGGCGGGATTTTCGCTGAGGGCCTGCGATCATTTTCTCTATGGCTTCCTCTATATCTTTCTGTTCTACAAATTTCCTGTCATGCTTTGCGGCCATAATGGCGGCCTCGTTTACAATATTGGCCAAGTCCGCGCCCACAAATCCGGGGGTATGCCGGGCTATGACATTTAAATCCGTATCCGGCCCCATCTTAATCTTGAGGGCGTGAACCTGCAGGACTTCGGTGCGGCCTTTGATATCCGGAATAGGCACGTTAATACGGCGGTCGAACCTGCCGGGTCTTAAAAGGGCGGGATCCAGGACGTCCGGGCGGTTGGTGGCGCCGATCAGGATGATGCCCTCGTTGGATTCAAATCCGTCAAGCTCCACAAGCATCTGGTTAAGCGTCTGCTCTCGTTCGTCGTGCCCGCCGCCAATACCTGCGAAACGGGCGCGCGCCACGGCGTCCAGCTCGTCTATAAATACGATGGCTGGAGCGCTCTTTTTAGCGCGCTCAAAAAGATCGCGCACGCGCGAAGCGCCCACTCCCACGAACATCTCAACGAACTCAGAGCCGGAAGACGTGAAGAACGGAACATTGGCTTCGCCCGCTATGGCGCGGGCCAGCAGGGTCTTGCCGGTGCCGGGAGGACCGTACAAAAGGACGCCCTTGGGCAATTCTCCGCCCAAAAGTCTGTATTTTTTAGGATTTTTAAGATAATCGACTATGTCGTTGAGCTCCTCTTTCGTCTCATCGCAGCCGGCCACATCTTTAAAAGTCACCTTCTGCTTTTTGAGATCCTGCTGTTTGGCGCGCGACTTGCCGAAAGACATCGCCTGCTTGCCGCCCATCTGCGCCTGCCGGAAAAAGAGGAACCACCACAGAAATACAAATATCGCTATCCAGCCCAGGTTTAAAATCAGGCTGGTGATCCAGCTCTTATCGGCCTCGCCTGAAAAGCTTTTTATTCCGCCGGCCTCCATATCCTCCACCAGTTTGGCGTCGGTGAGCGGGATCGTCCTGAACGAGGCCGTATTTGCGCCATCTTTGTATTCGCCTTTTATCAGGTCCGGGCGCACGGTCACCTTCATCACCTCTCCGGCCTTGACCTTGGCCTTAAATTCGGAGTAAGGGATCTCCTTTTCCTTATCGGCAGTTTTTACATTCTGGTAGACGGCTATAAAAAGCGTGAAAGCCAGGACCCAGAAGAGCATTTGTTTCAGATTTTTTTTAAATGGCATTATATTTTTCCTTCAATAACCGTTTTCTTAAGCACGCCTATATATGGCAGATTCCTGTAAAGTTCGTTATAATCCAGGCCGTACCCCACCACAAATTTATTTGGGATCACGAAACCGGCGTATTTGATCGGAATTTTTGTCTTGCGGCAGCTGGGCTTGTCCAACAGCGTGCAAATCTCCAGCGAGCGGGGCTGCCTCGTACTTAAATTTTTCAGCAGATACTTCATGGTAAGCCCCGAGTCCACTATATCCTCGACGATAATAACATCCCGGCCCTCAATATTCTGCTTGAGATCGAGGATGGTGCGGACCACGCCGGTGGATTGGGCGCCGGAATAGGATGTGACCATCATAAAATCCACATTTGTGTCTATATCCATGCGCTTGATCAGATCTGAAAGAAAAAGCACGCAGCCCTTCAAAACCCCCACCAGCGTGACGCAGCGGCCTTTATAGTCCTTTGAAATTCTGGCGGAGAGTTGGGCGATACGCGCCTGCAGCACGATATCGGTGACAAGTATCTCCTCTAAATCCTTATGCATAGGCCTATATTTTAGGTTTTTTAGAGTAAATTTTCCATTGGAAAGTTGCGGGCGGGAAAAACAGGGCGGGCGAAGCAGCGGCAAGTCATTATTCACTCGCCGATTATTCTTGTCGCTGTCCGCTGATCATTGCTTACCGGGGGAAAGTTGGGAGTAAAAAAACCGGGACATTATCTGCGAGACCAGACCGGGGTTTTCCTTAAGCTCCTCCACCGAATTTATCTTGCGGGCAATTGAGATGTCCCGCATAAAAACGGCGTCAAGCTGTTCGGTCTCGCTCTTATCCAGAATGCTGAGGTTAAGCTCGGTATCCGACCGCTCGCCGCGGGGATGGATATTATAGGACCCTATACTGGTATACAACCCGTCCACTGTCATAAATTTAGAATGTAGCGTGTCGCCTTTGCCCTGCTTTAAATACACGTTGGCTCCCGCCCTGACGAACGGAAACAGGCATTTGGCCATGGCGTCGATTATAGGCCTGCCCTCCGCGTCTATGCTCTCTTTGGAATTGGTAAGGATGTTCACTTCCACGCCGCGGGCCCTGGCGTCCAGCACGGCCTGGGTTACAACCGGGATCGCAACCATGTAAGCGTTCTCTATGTTAATAACCCTGCTGGCGCCGTACATCGCTTTTATTATGCTCACGAGTATAGGTGAAGTCTTGGGAGGGTCCTGCAGCATTATCGAGATCCTGGCCGAGCCGGCCTCAAAATCACCGTTATCAGAGCCGGGGTCCAGGGTCTTGAACGGAAGATTCATCTCTTTTACCTTGGAGTTCCATACCCGGGCGAAAATCCTGCGCGATTCCAGCGCGGCAGGGCCGGAGTAAATAATATCAGTGTCGCGCCATTTGAAAAAGTTGGGGTCTTTGTGCGAATAAGGGTCGCCAAAATTCATTCCGCCGACAATCGCGTATTTATCGTCAGCTATCATCATCTTCACGTGCCAATAGTCCCCGCCCCTTTCGGAATCCTCGTACCGGATGATCTCAATGCCGGCGTCCTTCATCATCTTTACCACCCTGCGTCCGTGGGAATAGACGATCTTGTTATCCAGAATGATCTTAATATCAACTCCCTGTTTTTTCTTTTCAATCAACATCTGGGCGGTCTGATACCCGGTGATGTCGTCATAAAAAGCCCAGGTGGAGATAAGCAGACTCTTTCTGGCGTTCTTTATCAGGCTGTCTTTGACCGCAAAAGCTTCTTCACCGTCTATAAGCAGCCTGGTCGAGTTACCGTCCACGAACAGCGCCCCGGTTGCCGATTCAAATTCCTTTACAAAACCGGGCTCAGTAAAAAGAGAAGGCTGGCCCTGATTTCTGGCCTTAAAGGAGGTTTTTTTCACTATATCGTTGACACGTTTTGATATTTCATCAAAAGACGGGGCGGAACCGGTCAAAGGAAGACCGAGGTCGCCGAGTTGCGCTAGTATGGAGTGCCAAATAACAACAGCATTACCGAAATTAGAAATTGGTTCGGGGAGCGGCATGTCGGACGGGACCAGCGGGGACGAGGCGGACAGCGCAGGCATAGGCAAGGCCGCCCGGGAGCCGCTTTGAGGCGCAGTAAAAGCCGGAGCCGGACGGTCCTGTCCGTCTGGCCCGGCATAGACCGGAAGATCCTCGGAAAGCCGGACACCCAAAGCTTCCGCGGTCCTGATTATCCTGCCCTGATAATCTTTTAATTTGGTTTCATCCGCAGCGGCATTGTATACGCTCTGGGCCTGCGCCAGTTGCTGCGATAAAATCATCAGAAAAAGTACGACTTTAGGGTTTACGCCTTTAACCATGATATAGTCTAATGTCCGGGAACGATATTTTTAAGGGTCAAAGAGGCAGAAATAGACATAAAAAAGGCCCAGACCGGTCTGGGCCTTTTAGCGGCGAACACACTGCCGACACCGGAACCGGCTAATCTAAATCCATGGGATTTATCGGTCTTGAGGTGTCGCCGGAATCTTTGATGCGTTTCTTTTCTTTTTCAAAATTTTCCAGAAGCTCTTTTTTCTTCCGTTCCATATCGCCCTGCGCTTTGGAAAAATAATCATCCAGCCTGGACTTGTCATCCTTTATTTTTTTCAGGGCTTCCTGCATCTGGTCCGAGCCCTCTTTAACTTCCGGCTTCACCCAGTGCCGTAAAACTTTGCCGGTCTTTTTTTCCACTTCTATCCGCGCCTTGCAGCCGGGACAATCTATAAGAAACGTTTCTTCTTCCATAATTTTTCCAACGCATGCCATATGCAAGAATGCCACTGGCCATATGCCATTTTAATTCCAACGCTAATTTACTTTATTCCCCAAAGTTTATGCAACTGAGGAAGTATCCTGACATCCTCAAGTTTCAGCGCCGCCAGCCGGTAAAAAGAATCCAGTTTCGCCCGCGACGGCGGCCTTACACCGCCTTTCGGGGTGGCCGGCTGAATAAAAAAAGGGATGGCCCCCCGAACTCGCGAGACCACATTAACCGCTTTATTGAATTCGGCGGCGGCCGTCTTTGAAGTGACCACCACCTTCACAAAAGTTTTTTCCGGAGCCGCTGCCAGAAATGCGGCATGTTCCGTCCAGAAATCCCTGGCTGAAGAGGCCGGCAGTTTAATATCCGCGGCTATCACGTCAAAAGCGCCGGCGATCCTTTTCAGTTCCCGCCAGCGCACCCCGTTGGTTTCAAGATGCGTTTTCAGACCCAGGCGGCGGGCGTGGAGCGCCAGGGCCTTTAGCGCTTCGGCCTGCAGAAGCGGTTCCCCGCCAGTGAAAGAAACGGCCCGCGTTCTTTCCCGGGAGCAGACTTTCTCCATTGTTTTTTTCACTTCGCTAAGCGACCGAAGCTTTCCCCCGCCCTTCGAAGCCGGTTCATCGCAGTATTGGCAGGCCAGATCGCAGCCGGCGAACCTCACGAATAACTGCTTCTGCCCGGCATATAAGCCCTCGCCCTGGATTGAAACAAATATTTCGTAGATGTTCGCTTTCATAATATCAGAAGGTAAAACCCCGCGCCGGATCCTTCATGCCGGCGTCCTTAAAACCTTTAGCTCTCAGCTTGCAGGAGTCGCACCGGCCGCAGGGAGCGGCCCCCCCGGCATAACACGACCAGGAGTGCCGGAGCGGAGCGGCAAGCCGGACAGCCAGCTCTATAATCTCTTTCTTGCTGAGACGTATAAGCGGCGTGAGCAGCTTTATTTTTTTACCGGAAGCGCCCTGGCGGGTACCGGCCACCACGGCTTTCTCTAGCGCCCGGTAAAATTCAGGGCGACAATCCGGATAGCCGGAATAATCTATGACATTGGGTCCCATAACCACGGCTGCGGCTCCGATAGAGTCGGCCAGCGAGACCCCTATCGAAGCGAACACAAGGTTCCTGCCCGGCACATAGGTGGACGGTATTTCTCCCCCGCGGCCGATTTTTGAAAGCCTTAATTCCGGCAGACCTTTTTTATCATCAACAAGAGAACTGACTCCCAGCCATGGAAAATCCAGCTTAATCTCATAAAGCTTAACTCCGAGGGCTGCGGCTATGCGGCGGGCGCAGAGGTTCTCCTTTCTGTGCCGCTGACCGTAATCAAATGAAACGGCCGCGCAGTCATAGCCCTGGTCCATGGCCCAGCAAAGGGCGGTGGTTGAATCCAGTCCGCCTGAAAAAAGAACTACGGCTTTTTTAATTTTCATAAAATTCAAATATCGGACGCATCCGTTATCGTTCCGCAGGCGCCGGAGAGTTTCACCAGGGGCACAACATCCATCGTCCCCTTCTCCAGTATGATATTCAGGTCGCGCTTTCCGGTTTCCGGCCTGAAAGCCATGAAGTCGGCCATCCTGGCGCTCAAGCGTATCTCATCCAGCGCCGCCGCGAACGATTCCCGGCCCTCAATGGCGTCGGCAACGGCGCGCGCGCAAATAAAATCCTCGACATGTTTTTTGTCGTAATAAAGGCAGGCTGGAACGATAAGCGTGTCCATCTGTTTTTCCCGGCAGTGCCGCGCCACAAAGGGCATGTTGGCGAAACAGCCGATAAGGATCTCTTCAGCGTTTACCAGCGACGCGACAGCCGGAGATCCGGAATTGGTTACGATCAGAGCCGGCCGCGAAGCGTCTGAAGCGTGCAGCGCAATATAGGGCGAGTTATCATATTTATCCACTTCCGGCGGGAAGTCGATCTCGGAAAACAGATCGGATTTTTTTTCAATAGCTTTTATGGCCGCGGCGCGGGCGGGATCAGAGTACATCCTGATATCTCTGCGGCCGCTTTTTAGGAGGGCACAGACCGTATTGGAAAACCTGAACAGGTCTATGACTATACCGCGGCCCCGCCACAACCTGGCTTCCTGCGGTTCATAAGCAACTTTCACCAAGCTGCGGCTATTTTGCGGCCGTTGAAATGTCTGTGACATATTTGAAGGCGAGGGCGCTGATAAAGGTTTCCAGCTCCTGATAAACTCCAAGCTGATCCCCGCCAGTCACAGTTTCTTCTCCGATTATGAGGCCGTCGGCGCCGATCCCGGCAGCCATTTTTCTGGCCATTTTTTTCTGACGGTCCAAACCGGACTTATCGTCAGCGGGGAATCTTTGACTGTGGATGATGGCGATGGCGCCCCATGGCTTGCTCGTCTCCTCCTTGGAGGAGAAGACCTGCACTTCAGCGGCTGATCTGGCGGGAAACCAGGGCCCGACCTGGATTATATCGGGCTTTGAAGCGGCGCAGGCGGCGGCCAGAATAATCGGCGCAAAAAAGAACGCCTTTCTCATCTGGGGGGTTCTAAACCAAGCTCCCTGCATATCTTCCTCACGGTAAAATCCGCTATTTCGGTATGCCGTGTGACGGGAATTTCCTTACTGGTGGCGGGATTGGTGAAAACAGAATACTTGCCGCCCTCCCTTGAAAGCAGACAGCCGTTAGCTACCAGATACCGGACAAGATCTTTTCTTTTCATAACTTACCTCTTAAATATATTCTATTAAAAACAGGGCATTAAATGTTTGTTTTTTACCTCAGACGCGCTTATATCTTTGTACTGAGCTAGTCCGCGCTCCGGTATATCCTTGATACGAGCTTCCAGCTCACGGCGGACTTACCCGCGAAAATCTGCACAAAAGATATGCTCCCCTCCTCGTTCTCAAAGACCAGCAGGTTCCTGCCGCCGTCGTTCAGCGTGCCCTTCAGCTGCCCGTACGAAGCGGGCATCCCCCCAGGCACTACGGGGTCTTCCGGCTCCGCAACCGCGGGCTCGTTATCGGAAAAGCGGCCGGAATAATCCTCGTCACCTCTGGCGTCTATCATCACGGCTCCCTCTTCCTCGGACTGCGCGCCCCTGGCGGGCTCTTTTTTTTCGGTCTGGAGGACGACCGGAGCTGATTTATTGGATTCTTTCTGCGCCGAAACGGCTTTCCGCTTCAAAGATTGTCTGACATGGGGATGAACCGCAGTAACGGTCCCGGTAGATACGGCTTCCTCCTGAGCGCCGGCGGGCGCGGCCAGGAACAATATAAAAGCAAGACTTAATGCTGTTTTCATAATCCCTCCTAGAATCTATGCACTTCCACGCAGCCTGTTTTTATGCCAAGCAGCCGCAGCGCCAGAGTTTTAAACTTCCCGGGAGCGTCACTGGCAATAAACCGGACCCGCCCCCTGCCGGAAACGTTAAGCAGCTTTCTGGAAGCCAGGTTGGTCATGGCTTCCGCAGCCGCTGCCGCAGCCGAATCCACTATCTTAATTCCTCCGCCCAGCACCCGCGCTATAACACTCTGAAGCAGCGGGTAGTGGGTGCATCCCAATATGACCGTGTCAAAGCCCTTTTTTTTAAGCGGTTTCAGATATTCACAAGCAACCAACTCAGTCAGTTTTTTAGCGCACCAACCCTCTTCAACAAGCGGCACGAACAGCGGGCAAGCTTTTTCATACACCCTGACTCCCGGCTTTAGCTTTTTAAGGGCCCGGCCGTAGGCTCCGCTCGATATGGTGGCGGTGGTTCCGGTCACCAGAATACGATTATTCGCGGTTATGGCGGCGGCGGCCCTGGCGCCTGGCTCTATGACGCCGATCACTGGCACTTTAGAAACTTTTCGCGCCTCCTCCAGAGCAAGTGAGGAGGCCGTGTTGCAGGCCACGATAATAAGTTTGACTCCGCGGTCGGAGAGCAGCGCCGCGATCTCTTTGGAAAACGCGATAACAGCTTCTTTTGACTTGGTGCCGTAAGGAACGCGCGCCGTGTCTCCGAAATAGATGATATTTTCGCAAGGCATAAGCCGCCTGACGGATTTGAATACCGTAAGCCCGCCCAGCCCTGAATCGAAGATGCCTATAGGACTTTTTCCGTTTATCATAAAATCTGTGGCTCGTATAGAGGCAAAGCAGTCTGGAGGTAAGGAGGCAAAGTCTGCAAGACTGAATTGCCTTGCGTCTAAATTGCTTTACTTCTAACTGGCTTTACCTCTAAATTGCTGATTTGCTTTACGTCCAGACTGCTGATTTTGCGCAGCAAAATCAACTTACTTCCACCTTTTCATCTGGGCGTACTTCATTATACCCTTATAGATGGCATTGGCCGCCTTGGCTCGCACCTTTTTGTCGTTCATATCCTTCTGATCTTTGGAATTGGTCATAAAGCCCAATTCCACCAGGACACCGGGGGTGTATGTGCCGCGCAGGACGTAAAAGGCCGCCTGCTTAACTCCGCGGTTGACGAACGGCGTACTTTTTTCAAGTTCCTTGGATATAAGTCCGGCCAGTTGACTGCCTTCGTTGACATATTCATTCCTTGCCAGGGAATGCAGCAGCATCGCCGAAGCGTCAGACGGCTCCGCGCCCTCCTCAAGGCCAACAACAGAGTTTTCGTAGTCGGCGACTTCCGCGGCCCAGGGATCCGAGGCGTTCTCGGACATAAAATAAACTTCGAAACCTTTTTCGCGCCTGTCGCGCGAGGCATTGGCGTGTATAGAGATAAAAATATCCGCTTTATAGTTGTTGGCGATATCCGACCTTTTGTTGAGCGGGATAAAAACATCGGAATCGCGGGTAAGGATAACATCGAATATATCATCATCCTTGAAGAGATTGTAAAGCTCCTTAGCCATCAGCATATTTATTTCTTTTTCCCTGAGACCGAACGCTTTCCTGCCGCCGGCATCTTTCCCGCCATGTCCGGCATCTATAACTATTCGCTTACGCCCCCCTTTGTCCAGCACGAACTTGTCCGGGATATTAATACCCTCAGCGGAGGCATAAACTCCGGATTCCGGCCCGGTGGAGAGTTCCGGTGCAGCCATATCGGCGCCTTGAGCGTCGGGGGCAATTACCCGGATTCCCGCGCCCGACGCTGGCAAAAGCGGTTCGGTCCCGGGAACGGCGGGGCCATTGATACTCTGGGGTATGGGTTTCGCGCTTTTCTCCATATCGAAAACCAGCCGGTCCGGACCGGACAGCTTAAACGAGGAAACCTTGCCGAAGTTGTCTCCCGGAGTAACGACTATGCGGGCCATCTTATTTTCCTGAAATATGTCCACGCGGGTTATCACTCCGTCCGAGATGTTAATTTTATCCTCGGCTTCGACCACGCCATTCGGCACTGTTATTGAAAAAACATTATTCTCCTTCTGTGATGTCTGATATTCCAGCGGCTCTGCCACATAGACCACCAGCCTGGTCTTATCCTTATAGGAGTAGTAGTTTATCGAACTGATGTTTATCTTCTGCTGAGCAGCCAGGACACCGGTGTCCGGGGTATACTCCAGCTTAAAACCGAAAGCCCGGGCAAAATGTTTTGAAACGAAAAAATTCATCGCCAGGAAGGCGTTCCCGCCGCGCACGATCAGAGGATTGGCAAGAGAGACCTTGGTGTCGTTCAGCATCACCGAATCCGACTTCATGAAGAACAGGATCTTGTTTCCCTTATTCTGAAGCAGCAATTTGCCGCTTACCGGATACCAGTAGATCTTACCGCCCATCAACCTAGCCGCCTTGGTCGCGTCAAGGTATAGCGTATCATTCAGCGTGTAAGTGCCTATCTTGCCCACATACCCGCCGTTCTTCATGTAAGTTACTTCGTCAACCCTGGCCGCGGCATTAATAGAACCGGCGGCAACCATTAAAAATACCGGCAAAACTCTTTTTAGTAAAGTTCGCATTTTAATCTCTCCGTGTTTCAGTCTCTGCCTATTGCATAAAACTTACAGCTTATGGCATATTTTACTCTAATATTATCCTGTAATCTTCCCATGTCAGCAAGGGATCCGGCAGCACCTTGACGCTCCGGTGCACATTTTTTTCTATAAGGTCCTGTTTCTTTTTCAGAACTTCCATCAGCATCGGATTCACCACCACCCTGAGATTTCCGCCCGGACGGCCGAGAGTCAGGTTCTGGATCTCGCGCTGGATCTTTATTCTGATGCTCTCGCTTGAAAGCACCCGGCCTGAACCGTGACATTCCGGGCACTCCTCGGTAAGAAGACTGACAGTGCTCTCGCGCTTGCGCTCACGCGTCATTTCCACCAGACCCAGCCGCGTAATGGGCAGGATCCTTATCTTCGCCCGATCGCGCCGCACGGCGTCCTCCATAACGTCCACGACCTTGTGGCGGTTGGACGCTTTTTTCATGTCAATAAAGTCTATCACAATGATGCCGCCGATGTTCCTCAGACGCAATTGGCGGGCGACTTCCTGCGCGGCCTCAATATTGGTCATAGTCACCGTCTCCTCCTGGGAGCGGTTGCCGGTAAAGCGGCCGGTGTTGACGTCTATGGCGCACAAAGATTCGGCTTCCTGAATGATGATGCTGCCGCCGTTTGGAAGCTCCACCTTTATCTTGCGCAATTCGTCTATGCCTTTTTCGATATTGAACGCTTTGAAGATAGGGGTCTTATTATCGTAATACCGCACGCGCTCTTTCAGATCCGGGGAGATCTTGGTTACGAACTCCAGCGTGTTTTTATAATCATCCTTGTTGTCCAGCATATAGATAGACACATCGTCTGACAGTATGTCCCGGGCCACCTGCAGGGTCGTATCCATGTCTTTATGAAGCAGGCAGGGAGGTCGCGCGGTCTCAAAACTTTTCTGGATGGAATCCCAGAGCCGCAGGAGGAATTTCAGCTCGCGTTCGAGTTCCTCTTCGCTGGCCCCCTCCGCCTCGGTGCGCATAATGCAGCCTTTTTTACCCAGCTCATTGGCGACCGTGATCTTCCTGACGATCTCGGATAGACGCTTTCTTTCCTCCGGTGTTTCTATATTCTTGGACACGCCCACAAATTCCTGGAAGGGAGTCAGGACCAGATACCGGCCGGGAAGTGAAACGTCCATGGTAACTTTCATACCCTTAGTACCTATAGCGTCCTTGGTAACCTGAACCATGACTTCCTGGTCTTTTTTAAGCAACCTTTCGATAGGGTCGCGCTGGCTGCCCAAGACGTCCGAAATATAGATATAGGCGTTCTTATCAAGGCCAATATTAACGAACGCGCTGGAGATGCCTGGCAGTACATTTTCCACCACAGCCTTATAAATATTCCCCACAATATTCGTATTGCTTCGGCGCTCCCAGAAAAGTTCGGCCAGGCGGCCGTCTTCCAGGATAGCTATTCTGGTCTCTTCAAAAGAGGTATTAGCGAATATCTCTTTTTTTACTGTTTTCTGATTGTTCATAGTATGTAAATTCTCCTTGCACTTTTTAAATTACAGGATTAAAGATTAAGCTCCTTAACTTCTTAAACCTTGCTCCTTGATCACTTAAATCACTTCCAGCTTTCCCGTTGAGTCAAGCCAGTATAATTCTTCCCTTACCACTTTTTTTATCTTAATTTCCCGGCCGGCCATCACGTTCAGCGCGGCTTCGGGTTTGATGTTCTTTCCGGGTTCCATTTTCAGCGCCAGACGCAGAGTCCCCGCGCCCTCGTCCAATTCCGCGCCGAGGATCAGCGGTCTTATGTCTATAGTTTCCGCGTCGCCCGTTGACTTCACTTTTTCGTACTGGACGCTTTTGCGGGCTAAAAACGCGTCCAGCATAGCTTGAGAAAATTCTCCTTTAAACTCCGCCTCGATACGATACCCGGCCGCGCTCACGCTGGCTTCTATGGACGGGAAGAAAATCGGCACTCTTTTAACGGACAGCAGGCTGAAAGCCTCCGACTTTACCGCCTCCAGCTTAGCTCTGCATACGTCTTCTTTACACTGCTGGGCAAGGTAGAGGTCGGCGTACTCGCAGCGACTTTCATAGCCCAGGGAAAGCGCGGGGCCAAAAGCCATTTTGGGAACCAGATTCCGGGCTTGCCTGGCCGGCATGCAATCCAGACCGGACGCGGCCGCTATGCCCCGCAACGCCTTTATCTGGTCCAGGTGCGACATGCTCGCGGCACCCGCAAGTCTGGCGAACTTAAGCCGCATACGTGTTTTTGCAATGTTGTCCATAAATAATCGTTATACATACATGCCATTTGCTTTACGCCATTTGCCATACGCAGAAACCATAAAGAAACTTTCTTATAAAGCCAATGGCAAATGGCTTATAGCGTACGGCAGTCTTTTCGCGCAAAGCTCCATGTTCACACCAACGCGTACCTCCGGGCATAAATCGACTGCACCAAACCCAGGGATATCAGGGTAGCCACAAGGTTTGACCCGCCGTATGAAAGCAGCGGCAAAGGCACGCCGGCCACGGGGCTTAACCCCAGGAGCATACCGGAATTGATAAAAAAGTACACCATAAACATACCGAATATCCCGCAATTGACCAAGTAACCGAAACGGTCCCGCGCCAGATTGGCGCAGGTACGTATCCTGCTAAGTATGATAACATAAAGACCCATTACCAGCATGGTTCCCCAAAACCCCATCTCCTCTCCCACTACCGCGAGTATGAAGTCTGTGTGCCTCTCCGGAATAAAACCCAGCCTGGATTGGGTTCCGGAGAAGATGCCTTTGCCAAGCACTCCGCCGGAACCTATGGCAATGCGCGCCTGCAATAAATTATAGCCGGCCCCCCTCGGATCTGATTCGGGAGACAGAAAAACCTCAAGGCGCTTCTGCTGATACTCCTTCATCTGGTGTTCCACCATCACTCCGGAAAAAAAGCCGAGGATGAGAACCAGTGCCGCCCCGCCGAAAAATACGCCGGAGATATTGGAATAAAGTTTAACGGAAAGTATCCAGAGAAGATACGCCGCCGCGCCGACGCCAAACACAAATGTCAGGGAACTCCAGCCGAAATTTGAAAGGTGGAAGAAGTAACTTACCAGCGGGCTGTCCAGCAGTTCCGGATTAAGATTAATGATGGTCCACAGGATAGGGAAAAGCGCCGAAATAAAGCTGTAACCAAGTATAACGGCAAGGTGGAAAGGATTAGCCCCAGCCGCGAACAACATGATGAGGATTATCGGCAGCGTGATCAAAATGGCCGAGAAATCCGGCTGTTTTATCAGCAGCAGGAACACCGGCAGGCTGAGCATCAGCGCGCCGAACACCACCGAGAACTCCTTGATTTTCCCTATTCGCTTGTCCAGGTAATTAGCGATCACAAGTATCAGGCCGATGCGGGAGAATTCGGAAGGCTGTATGGAAAAAAAAGGCAGGTGGTACCAGGACCTGGAACCCTTGTCCACCACTCCGAAAAAGAGCACACCGACGAGCGCCAGGAGCACCGCCCCGTATATGAACTTCCATTGGTCCTGGAATATCTGGTAATTAAGGCGCCACACGACCGCGAAAACCGCGAATCCAAGCGGGATAGCGATAAGATGCGTCCTGACTATGCGGATCTGGTTCGGCAGGACGGCTACAGAGGAGAATATGGCCAGAGTGCCGATGGTGAGAAGGGCCAGCACCGAGAAAAAAAGCAGCCAGTCCATTCTGTTTTTTTTAATGCCGGAGGTCGCAGTGGATATCATCTGCCCTCCCCGGCCGAGGTGGAGATTTTTACCGTATCCGGCCCGCCCGACAACCTGTCCCGCAAGGCGGCGAGGATAACTGCCTTCGCTATAGGCACCGCCGCCGAGGCCCCGTGCTCCCCGTGCTCGACCAGCACGGCCACGGCAACCTCAGGCTCTTTACCCGGCAGTTGCGCATATGCCACGAACCAGGCGTGGTCCTTGCCGTGCGGATTCTGAGCCGTGCCGGTCTTGCCGAATATTTCCACCCCGTCTATCCTGACGGTCTGCCCGGTGCCCTCAAGCACGACTTCCCTCATGCCTTCTTTTATGAGCGCCCAGGTGCTCTCTTTAAGTTCCACCTGCGAAATTTTTTCCGGCCGGCTTTTGAAAGTTGTTTGCCCCTCAGCATCCATCACATAATCCACATAGTACGGCCGCCAGAAAGCTCCGCGACTGGCTACGGCCGAGGCGAGCTGCGCCAGCTGAATAGGGGTGACGAGCGTCTCCCCCTGTCCGATGCTGAGATTCAGCGTGTCACCTATAAACCAGTAGCTTTTTCTGGCCGCGCGCTTGCTGGGCCCGAATACATTTCCGCTCTTTTCGTCCGGCAGCGGTATACCTGTGGGCATACCGAGCCTGAACATCCTGGCGTACTTCTCGATATTTAACGGGCCGGTTTTTATGCCCAGGTTGTAATAATACACATCGCAGGATTTAGCCATGCCGTTCAGAAAATCCACCTTCCCGTGACCTTTCTTGTCCCAGCATTTAAAGACCCGGCTGCCGGCGTCAAAATAGCCGGGGCATAAAAAAGTCTCAGCCGGATCTATCTTGCCGGAATCCAAGCCTGCTATAGAACTGATGATTTTAAAAATAGAGGCGGGCGGATAGGTGCCCTGCACGGCCACGTTGAACTCAGGCAGTTCCTTCAGATTATCAGCAGTCTTCTCCTCGCTGTTGGAAACAAAACGGTTAGGATCATAGTCCGGCATGGAAGCCATGGCAAGCACAGCCCCGGATCTGGGGTCTATCGCCACAACAGCGCCTTTCCCGGTGTTGGATTTTTTTAATCCTTCTTCGGCCGCGGACTGGATCTTAGAATCTATGGTAAGGTAAATATCAGACCCGGGCTGCCATTTGCGGCTTTCCAGTATCCGGTTGAGCTTACCCCTTGAATCCACTTCCAGATAAATACCGCCATCCTTTCCCTTAAGGTTCCTTTCGTACATTTTCTCCAGCCCCGCCTTGCCCACGCGCGCATCCATGCCATAATTCTTATCCCTCCCGTAGACAGCCCATTCAGCGGCATCCATCTTACTGATATAACCGATGACATGACTCAGATAGTTCCCGAAAGGATAATAACGCCGTGCTTCAACTATTATGTCTATGCCGGAATAAATAGTCTTAAGCTCGGAAAGCGAGAACATGGCCTTTAAGGAAAGGTTCTCGGCCAGGCGCACAGGAGCGCCTCTTTTGACCGCCTTGTAAAGGGCGGCGCTCAGCGCGTCAAAGGGAATATTGAGCCGCTGAGACAGGCTGCGAGCCATCAGATTGATGTCGTCCACGGATTTCACAGCCCCGGGGAAATAGATAAGACTGAATGAAGGTTTATTGGTCGCCACGGCGGCCGAATCCCTGGTGTAAATGCGACCGCGGGGAGCCGCCTGAGGCAGGATCTGGGTCTTGTTCCTTTCCGCAATCTCCCGGTAATGAGCGTGCATAATAATCTGAAGACTGACGAGCCGGAGCACGAAGACCAGACTGACAACCGCGACGAGACCCCACAAGAGGTTCATCCTGTCCTGCGAGATGCCGCGTTCTATCATAGTAAATCAAATCTTCTTTTAAGCTGCGCGAAAAAATAAAACACAATAGGCGCCAGGAGCGCGTTGAGAAATGGCTCTACCAGAAACGCCTTCAATTGCAACGGATTAATCTTAGCGAGCGCGAGTGACAACCCCTGATAGCACAACATGGATATCATAGTAAGCGTAAACGCCGCTATAACCTGAGAAAAAGGGCTGACCAGATCCAGATGGCGCTTCATAATATAAATGCCGTAAGCCATGAGCGTGTAGGTTAGCGCGTAAGCCCCAAAAAGATTAGAGCCAAGCATGTCCAGATAGATCCCGAAGAAAAAACCGTAGACCAGCGCTTTGGCTGGACGCGCAATTATCGCGGCCGCCAACGCCGCCACAAAAATAATATTGGGCGCCACTCCAAAAATGGAGAGGTTGGTTGTCCACCACCAGTAAATAACTCCGGTAAGGAGATATATCAGGATATCGCCCATTAATCTCATTTTTTCAAAGTCTCCTGGATAACGGCAAGGTCAGTCGGGAAGTCTCGTTTTACCACATAAACTTCCTTAAGCGCGTTAATAGTTATAACCGGCGCGACATCCGCGGTTATAAAATTCATAAAAGATTCCTTGGGATGAACTTTCTGCACCCGGCCCACCGGCAGGCCCTGCGGAAACAACAGTCCGCCCGGAGAAGTCACAAATTCCGCGCCTTCGGTGATATCAGAGCCCTCCGGGATATAGTTCATCCTTAGAAGCCATGTGCCCCGCCCCTCAGCCAGACCTTCGAAACTGGCTCCTGGCAGCGAGCAGATCAGCGAAGAAACGCTATTGGTTATCAGCAGCACTTTGGAAAAATCCTGATATATCTCAAAGACGCGCCCGGCCAGACCGACACGGCCGTTCTCAAACCCGACTACGGTTGAGTTAAGAGCGATACCGTCTTTGGCGCCCTTATTTATGAAGAAAGCTCCGTACCAGTCCTGCGGATTCTTATTAATGACTCTGGCCCATACGCCTTTAAGGGCGATGCTGCGCGAAAGCCCCATCTCAGAGGTCAGGCGCCGGTTCTCCTCATCTGCGGCTTCAGCCGCCTTGATGGAGACTTCCAACTCTTTGATCCTGCCGGTCAGAGCCCTGTTTTCCTGGTCGGTCTTGAGAATGTTAAGAAAATTATCCGGCACATTACGGATAAAATAATCGTATTTTGCTCCGTAGTGAAGCGACGGGTAAAGGCTGTAACTGAAGAATATGCGGGCGGTCTGGGCTATACGGGCGGAAGGGAAAAGGAGGAGAAGCGTGGAAATAAAGATGAAAAAGACAGCAGTATAATTTGCTATATCTTTTTCCCTGTTCATAAATCGCCCCTCCAGCCTATGGCCGCGCCGTTTCTAACATCTGGTTGTGCCGCACAAGCGCTATACGCTTCAGACGGCTAAGGGCAATACCTATTGCCAAGACGGCCTGAATGGGAGACTCGATTTTTTTCGGGAACTTAAAAGCGCTGAGCCGGGAAACGACCGGCAGGGCAAAGCTGCGTGATAAAGAATTCAGCGTTCCAGTTAACGGTATGACTTTAAAAAATCGGGTCTCTGCTGTATCTTATCCAGTTCTTCAAGATACTTGCCGCAGCCTAAGGCGACACAGCTGAGCGGGTCGGCCGCCCGGTGAACCGGCAATTCTGTCTCCTGCCTGATAAGTTCGGGAAAGCCCCTTAATAAGGAGCCTCCGCCGGCAAGGACCATGCCTCTGTCCACAAGATCGGAGGAAAGTTCGGGTGGGGTTTCTTCTAAAACCTGCTTAATAACGTCAACAACGAGCTGGACAGGCTCCATTAAAGCCTGTCTGATCTCTTCTGATGTCACAAGAATCGTTTTGGGCAAGCCTTTTGCCTGATCCCTACCCTTAACATCTATGGTTTTTTCTTCTTTCAACGGAAAAACCGATCCGATCTGTATCTTTACTTCTTCTGCGGTAGTCTCGCCTATTACAAGATTATGCTTTCTTCTGAAATATTGCACTATGCAATCGTCCATCTCGTCGCCGGCCACATCAAGAGACTTGGCGACAACCATGCCTCCGAGCGAAA
This sequence comes from uncultured Elusimicrobia bacterium, assembly GCA_903867985.1. Lineage (GTDB taxonomy): Bacteria > Elusimicrobiota > Elusimicrobia > Elusimicrobiales > UBA9959 > YA12-FULL-51-18. The sequence continues at coordinate 26,686 of CAIPTO010000043.1, forward strand.
TAACAGCGACCTCGGTGGTTCCGCCGCCGATGTCGCAGATCATACTGCCATGGGGTTCCGAAACCGGCAGTTCCGAACCGATAGCCGCGGCCATAGGCTCTTCAATGAGATAGACTTCTCTGGCCCCGGCCTGCTCGGCCGATTCCTGCACCGCTCTCTTTTCAACTTCGGTAATACCGGAAGGTATGCCTATGACTATACGGGGATGCAGGAGACTGCGCCTGTTATGCACTTTCCTGATAAAATACTTTATCATCTCCTGCGTGACTTCAAAATCCGCTATAACGCCGTTGCGTAATGGCCGCACCGCCACGATATTCGACGGAGTGCGGCCCAGCATCAACTTGGCCTCTGATCCGACCGCCAGCACTTTTCTTCTATTCTTGTCGATAGCGACGACAGAGGGCTCGCGCAGGACGATGCCCTTACCCTTGACATAAACCAGGGTGTTGGCAGTCCCAAGGTCTATGCCTATATCGTTGGAAAAAAGGCTGAAGAAATAATCGAACATTATAATCCCTAAATCGCAACCGGTGAATAGCGGCTAGCGGATAATACCCGGCAGACGGCGCCGAATAAACAAATTTACCCCTTTCAATATTACGATCACCCGCCGCTTCACTGTCTTTAATCTACCAGTTTAATCAAGGCCACTTCGGTGGCGTCGCCTTTGCGGCTTCCGAGCAACAGTATCCGGGTGCAGCCGCCTTTGCGATCCTTGTACCTGGGGGCGATCACGTCGAACACTTTGTGATATACGTCCTTGCTCTTTATGATCTTCCTGACCGAAAGCCTGCGTCCCAACTTGGCGTCGTTAATTACACCCTCCACCACGCGACGAAGTTCTTTGGCCTTAGGCACGGTGGTCTTGATCTTTTCGTGCAGGAGAAGACTGGTCGCCATGTTGGAGAACATGGCGCGCCTGTGCGAGCCTGTCTTTGAAAGTTTTCTGTGTCCGAGATTTTTTATCATAAACGGTCCTTTTGGAGGTTACGCAACCTTCATACCGAGTTCGAGTCCCATTTCCTTGAGCTTATCCTTGATCTCGTCCAGAGATTTCTTGCCGAAATTCTTGACGGCCAGCAGGTCTTCCTCGGTCTTGCCTACCAGTTCACCGATGGTGCGGATACCCGCGACTTTAAGGCAGTTTGAAGCCCGGGAGGAGAGCTCTATCATCTCCACGCCCTGATCGAGCGTACCCTTAAGCTCCACACCCTTCTCTCCGGAGTCGGCGGCGCCAACAGCCTTGGCAGGCTCGGCGGCAGCTTCAGCTTCCGGCAGGAACGGAATAATCGAGCGGCGCAAAAGCGACGCGGTCTTGTTAACGGCGGCCTCGGGGCTGATACTGCCGTCAGTCCATATCTCAAGGACCAGCCTGTCGTAGTCTGTCCGCTGGCCCACGCGGGCGTTCTCGACATTATAATGCACCTTCTGTATCGGGGAGAAGAGCGCGTCCATAGGTATAAAATCAGCGGGGAGATTCATCCGCGCCCTGATTTCTTCCGAGGTCAGGTAGCCGGCGCCGCTGGCAACTTCCAGTTCCACTTCAAAAACCGCGCCGGATTCAACATGGGCTATGACCAGTTCCTTGTTAATAATTTCGACATTGGCGTTCTCGCGGATATCGGAGCCCTTTACTTCTTTTTTGCCGTGCACGGACAGCAGAAGGGTCTCCGGACCCTCGCCGGTGAGCCGCACGCGCAGTTTCTTAAGATTCAGCAGAATGTTAATGACATCTTCCTGAACCCCGTTGATGGTGGCATATTCATGTCTGGCGCCTTTGATCCTGACCGCCACGACAGCCGAACCGTCCAGGCTGGAGAGCAGAATACGGCGCAGCGAATTGCCGATGGTATGGCCATAGCCTCTCTCATAGGGCTCGGCGGTAAACTTGGCGTAGTTACCGGTTTTTGTTTTTTCCTCGACATTAATCGCTTCGGGGATAATAAGCTGTTTTTAAAAGGTAAACATTTATTGACGGCCTCCTGATTACTTGGAATAAAACTCTACTATAAGCTGTTCATCGACATTTATAGAAACTTCTCCGCGGTCGGGCCAGCGGACCATTTTGCCAGTCATAGTGGCGGTATCATATGACAGGAAGCTGGGCCTGGGCGCCGATTTTTCCGCATTCTCAAGCCCCTGCTTAACTGCGGGGGTCTGCGCGGTCTTCGGGTCGATAGTCACCGTGTCTCCGGGCTTAACAAGGAAGGACGGGATGTCCGTCTGACGGCCGTTAACGCGAATGTGGCCGTGGTTTACGAGCTGCCTGGAGGTCTTCATGGAGACCGCGAAACCCAGGCGCCGCACAATATTATCAAGCCTGACTTCAAGGAAGCGCAACAACGCCTCTCCGGTCTTGCCTTTGTCCTTGGAGGCTTTGTCGAAAAAACGCCTGAACTGCGTTTCAGTGATCTGCGCCATGAGACGCGCGATCTGCTTCTCGCGCAGATGTTTGCCGTAGTCGGACATTTTTTTCATACCGCCGGGCCCCCCGGACGAGAATTTCTTATCGCGACTGGATTTGGCCTTCTTATCCACGATGCAATTGGTGGAGCATTTGCTGCCTTTGAGGAACAGCTTCTGGCTTACTTTTCTGCATTTTTTGCAGCTGGGTCCTGTATATCTAGACATTAAACTTTTATCCTCCGTGGTAAATTAGACTCTTCTGGGTTTGGGCGGCCTGCAGCCGTTGTGCGGAATAGGCGTGGTGTCCTTTATGGAGATCACGTGTATACCGCTCGCAGCTATCGCCCTGATCGCTGTTTCTCTTCCGGGTCCGGGGCCTGTGACGAGCACCACTGCCTGCTTGACGCCGTATTCCATCGCCCTGCCGCAGGCTTTGGAAGAAGTTATCTGCGCCGCGAACGGCGTTCCTTTCTTAGTGCCTCTGAAGCCGTTGGCGCCCGATGTTGACCAAGCCAGAACATTTCCCTTTTCATCGGTAACGGTGACTATGGTATTGTTAAAAGAGCAGTTGATGTACACCTTGGCGAAAGTCACGGTGCCATGATACCGCCTCTTGGCCTGAGGCTTATGCTCGGTCTTCTTATATCCGTCCACGGCTGGCTGTTGCTGTTTCTTCTCTTCAGTCATGATAAATTCCGATCCTCCTGATTATTTAGCCGCGGGTTTAACCGGAGCTTTAGCCGCTGAACCGACGGTCTTCCTTCTGCCGCGGCGGGTGCGGGCGTTGGTTTTAGTTCTCTGGCCACGCGCGGGAAGCATGCGTCTGTGTCTCATGCCTCTGTAGCTGCCGATCTCTATATGTCTTTTCATGTGAGCGGTGATCTCCCTGCGGAGCTCGCCTTCCACCTTGTATTCCTTGGAAATGATAGAGTTCAGAAGACCGACCTGGTCTTCGGTCATATCTTTAACCCTGGTAGTGGGGTTAATCTGATTTTTCAGACCGCCTAAAATCTTAAGCGCCAGCGGACGCCCTATGCCGAAAACATAAGCGAGCGCAACGTCTATCCGTTTTTCTCTAGGTAAGTCCACACCTGCGATTCTTGCCATAATAAAAAAGTGGTCAGTGGGCAGTGGGCAGTGATAAGCGCGGAAACCGCATTCATCATAAATCCCTCCTTAACCAAGCACTTCCTCCTCTCTGTTTATATTTTAAAAAGACACCGACCACCGCTTGCTATCCCTGCCGCTGTTTGTGGCGGGGGTCTTCACAAATAACCCTGACAACGCCTTTGCGTTTCACGATCTTGCACTTAATGCAAATTTTCTTCACGCTGGCTCTTACTTTCATTTTACTTGCTCCTTCTTTGTCGCACCCCGCGCTCAACACACTCGCGGGGCGGATTACCCGCCGGACCTCTAAAGTTATCTTTGATCATCCGGATAAACCACGGATGTTTTAGCGCAGTTGTTATTTCTCCCTGTAAACTATTCTGCCTTTTGACAGATCATAGGGAGAAAGCTCCATTTTAACCTTGTCGCCGGGAAGTATCTTTATATGGTTGATGCGCATCTTGCCGGAAATAATCCCGAAGATTATTTTCCCGGGCGCTATTTCAACCCTGAAAGTCGCATTCGGAAGGGCCTCTTTTATGACCCCGTCTACTTCTATTTTTTCGCTGTTTTCTGACATATTTATATATTATACTAAAATAACACCCGATTATTTATCCATAAAAAAGGGAATAGCCTCTCACGGCTTACACTTTCCGTTTCACGACACTAACCTGAAAGTTGCAGTTGCAACTTTCCGCCTGCACAGCAGACGCCCATTCGGGAGGTATACACCTTCTCGGACACATCGCGCATAGCGCTTGTTCCTCGACCCGCTGCTGCGGGGAATCCTGCAGAATAATTCTTTTCCCTGATTTTATCAAGGAGATATACCTTGAACTGCAGAATTCAGGCTAAACCACACTGAGTATTTCGCACCCATTTTCAGTTACGGCCACCGTGTGCTCAAAATGCGCGGTGCAGCTTCCGTCAGCCGAGACGGCGGTCCAGCCGTCGTTTTTGATGATGATCTCCGGCTTGCCCAGGCAAACCATGGGTTCTATCGCGAGAGTCATGCCGGCCTTAAGCGTAACCCCTGAACCGGGTTTCCCGTAGTTCGGAATCGACGGCTCCTCGTGAAGGCGGCGGCCTATACCATGGCCGGTAAACTCTCTCACCACGGACATACCGTTCTCAATAACAAAACTTTCCACCGCGTGGGACACATCACCGAGTTTTGCCCCGCTCCTGACTTCGGACAGTGCCCTGGCGAGCGAGGCTTCCGTAACAGCCATAAGGCGCCGCATTTCCGGCTTTACGGCCCCGACTGCCACGGTAACGGCGGCATCTCCGTAAAAGCCGCGGTAGACAGCGCCAAGGTCCATGCTGACCAAGTCGCCGCTCCGTATGATCCGCTTATCACTCGGGATTCCGTGGACAACTTCCTCGTTTATTGAAACGCAAAGAGCAGCGGGGTAACCACGATAACCGAGAAAGGCGGGGACTGCTTCGCGGTTCCTGATTTCCAGTTCCGCAAATTTATTCAGTTCGGCGGTGGAAACTCCGGCACAAATCTTTTTTTTCAGGAGGGCCAGCACCTGGGCCACTATTTTGGAGGACTGCCTCATCAGCTCAAGTTCAGCCGCCGTCTTTATTTCAACCATTAAATTGTGCCCGCGCCGTCAGACGTTCTTTATTTTCAGAACTGCCGCGATTTCCTGAGTCACAGACTCTGGATCTTTGCCGCCTTTAACCATGCAGAAATTGCCCATTCCCTTATAATACGCAACCAGCGGTTCCGTCTGGTCTTTGTAAACTAAAATCCGGCGCCGTATCACTTCAGGCTTATCATCTTCGCGCAGGATAAGTTTTTCGCCGCAGGCATCGCATAGTCCCTCTTTGACCGGCGGAGAAGTAAGCAGGTTGTATATCTTCTGGCACTTCGGACAAGTGCGCCTTGATCCGAGCCTGGCAACTACAGCCTCTTCATCCACGTCAAGGAAGATTACGGCGTCTATACCCTGAGATCTGGAGGCGAAATAATCATCCAGTTCGCGGGCCTGGTCCACTGTTCTGGGAAAGCCATCGAACAATAATCCCCTGGTCTCCGTGGCAAGCCTGGTCTTTATAACGTCAAGAACCAGCTTATCCGGCACAAGCCTGCCTGCGGAGAGATATCCCGAAACTTCCTGCCCAAGCGCGGTCTTAGCTGAAATAGCTTCCCGAAAGATGTCTCCCGTTGATATGTGAAAAAGAGAGAATTTTTCGCTTAAAACGCTGGCCTGAGTGCCCTTGCCCGAACCCGGGTAACCCAAAAGAATGAGATTCATAACACTCTCCCCAAATAGTAACCGACAAGTTAATAATTATAAAAAATTGCGGATCAGCAAATCTGTAAGTTTTAAAAGTCTCGCGGTCGGGGGTTTTAAAACAGAATCACCAGCATCTCAAAATTGCCCGCTCTTTAACTCTGCAACTTCTTTAAACTTGAACACCAGTTGTATTCGCGTAAAACTTAACATCAGGTTAGTCAGTTCAGGACCCGCTTTTAGCTGCCCACATTGAACCAACGCCCTTTGATCTTTGAGTTTTTATAGAAACCTTCATAGTTCCGCATTATAAGATGGGCTTCCGTCTGCGCGATAGTATCAAGCGCCACGCCGACCACGATCAGCAAAGATGTTCCCCCGAAGTAAAACGGCACATTGAGCCTGGCCCGCATATAATCGGGAAGAACCGCCAGCATCGCAACAAAAAGCGCGCCGCCGAGCGTAATCCTGTTCATAACCCACTCAATATACTGCGATGTGGGGTCTCCGGGCCTGATGCCGGGGATAAAGCCGCCCCACTTTTTCATATTCTCAGCCAGGTCTTTGGGATTTATACTGACTGAGTTATAAAAGTAACAGAAAAATACGATCAGCGCCACATACATGAGCTGATAGGATATATTACCGTGGTTCATAAACGCCATAACCTTCTGAGCCAACGGAGAATTCGGGTTGAACTGGGTGATGGTGTACGGCACGCTTAAAAGGGAAACTGCGAATATGACCGCTATGACGCCGGACTGGTCCACTTTAAGCGGCAGGAAAGTGCTGACGCCACCGTACATCTTGCGGCCGACCTGGCGCTGCGCGTATTGAATGGGAATCTTGCGCTGCGCGGTCTCTATCCAGATAACGAGGCCGACCACCAGTAAGACTATGGCAATTATAATTATACCCGTGAGGAGACTGATTTCGTCTATCTGCACAAGCTTGATCATGCTCCGGATAGCGCTGGGGAGACGATCCACGATACCGGCGAAAATGATCAGCGATATTCCGTTGCCGATGCCGCGCTCCGTTATCTGTTCGCCCAACCACATAACAAATACCGTGCCCGTGGTAAGAGTGAGGACTGTAACGAAATAAAAAGCCAGATCCGTGTTCGGGGCTATCGGCGCCCCGCCGGCAGGAGACATTTTAGTCAACGCTATGGTTAGACCAAGGGACTGGAAGGCGGCCAGAAAAAGTGTGAAAATCCTTGTGAACTGCGTAACTTTTCTGCGGCCCAGCTCACCCTCTTTCTGCAGGCGGTCAAGTATCGGGAAAACGTGCGCGCCCTGCACCAGGCTCATAATGATGGAGGCGTTGATATAGGGCATGACGCCCATAGAAAAGATGGAGAATTTACCTAGTGCGCCGCCGGAAAAAATATCCAGAAAGCCCAGAAGACTGCCCTGGTTTGCCGCAAAAAGAGCCCTGAGCGCCGCGGTGTCTATGCCGGGGATCGGGATGGAAGCGCCTAACCGGTAAACGGCCAGCGCTCCTAAAACAAAAAGTATCCTTTTCTTGAGTTCCTGAATCTTGAACAAGTCAGTTATCTGTTGCATTATTTGCCCCGTTGGAGTTCTCCGCGTAAGAGGGACGCGCTCCGCAAAATTATCCGGCTTAAACTTTTCCCCGGGAAAGCCCGGCACACCTCATACTAAAACTAACCCGTGACTGAGGCCCGGGGTAAGACAAAACCAACGGGCGGACAGTCCCGCGAATAGTTATTTTGCGGACTTGGTTTCCGGCTTCGTCTTTACGATAAGCTCGGTCTTGCCGCCGGCTTTTTCTATTTTTTCTTTAGCCGAACCGGAAAAGGCGTGGGCCTTGACCGTCAATTTTTTATTAATAATGCCGTCGCCCAGGACCTTTATCAGGTCGCCTTTCTTTATCAGCCTTTTCCTGACAAGAAGTTCCGGGGTGACTTCGGTCCCGTTTTCGAAATGTTTGTCGAGTATGGAAACGTTGGTCCATTCGTACACTACGCGGAACCGCCTGTTACTAAATCCGCTTTTGGGTATGCGCCGCAACAGCGGCATCTGACCGCCTTCAAAACCATCCCGCTTGGAGCCGCCCGCAGTGGCGTTCTGGCCTTTCTGGCCTTTGGTGGAGGTTTGGCCGTGTCCCGAACCCTGTCCGGTGCCGAGCCTTTTTTTTCTGTGAACGGAGCCCGGTTTAGGGCGGAGTTGGTGTATACCTGGCATATTATTTATCTCCTCTCATCTTTAAAACTTCTTCCCGGCTGCGCAGCTGCTTCAGGGCGTTAAGAGTCGCATAAACGGTGTTGAAAGAATTTCTGCTGCCGAGGTTCTTTGTCAGAATATTCTTCACGCCGCCTGCCTCCAGCACGGCGCGCACGCCGCCGCCGGCTATCAGGCCGGTGCCGCCAACCGCCGGTTTCATCCACACATGGCCTGCGCCGAAATAGCCTTCAGCTTCGTGCGGTATAGTAGAACCTTTCAGGGGGAAAGTGATCATTTCCTTGCGGGCGCCTGCCGTGGCCTTCTGAATAGCGACCTGAACTTCGTTGGACTTGCCTAAAGCAACTCCGACCGAGCCGGCGCTGTCTCCGACCACAACAAGAGCGTTGAAGGAAAATCGTTTACCGCCCTTGACGACCTTGGTGACCCTGTTTATGGCGACGACCACGGTCTTTTCTTCCGCGACCGGGCCTATTTCCAGCTCCAGCATCTCCACGGCGGCTACGACCTTGGACGGGCCGTCGGCGTTGAGTTCTTTTTCGGTCCTTAATTGTTTCTGATTTCTAAGCATTATTCAGCTCTCCTGTAAACGTAACTACTTAGGTTGTTTAGGCTGTAGGCTGAAGGCTGTTAGCCGATCCCGCCTCTTACCTAATAGTCTAACTGCCTGCAGTCTTATAACCTGGAGCAGTGTGTTTCTGTTAAAACTTAAGACCGGCTTCTCTGGCCGCGTCGGCCAGCGCCTTTATCCTGCCGTGGAATATCCGGCCGCCACGATCAAAACAAACTTCCTTGACACCTTTCTCTATTGCCCTCTTGGCAACGAGCGCGCCAATAACTTTGGCGGTTTCCAGACTCTTGCCGGACTTCACTTTGCCTTTCAGCTCTTTATCCACGCTGGAGGCGCAGGCAAGGGTCAAACCCTTCGCGTCGTCAACGACCTGGGCGTAAAGGTGCTTATCGCTCCGGTACACGCTCAGGCGGGGCCTGGTAAACGCGTTGGCCTGAAGACTTCTCCTGGTGCGATCCTTTCTGAACTGATATCTTTCCTGTTTGCTTATCATATATGGTCTTCTTCCTTCTTGAATTGGCCGCCTGATAGCCATAGGCTCAGATGCGGCTCGTGCACAAGTGTTGTTTTTGAGGTGCGGGGATTAACGCCTCCCGCCCGAAAAACTTATTTCTTCGCCGCGCCGGCACCGGCGGCGCCGCCTGAACTCGCACCAGCCGCGGTCTTGCCGGCCTTGCGGATGATATGCTCGCCCTGATATTTGATCCCGGTACCCTTATAGGGTTCCGGCGGTTTCACCCTTTTAATCTGGGCTGCCAGATTCCCGACCACATCCCTGTCGATGCCGCTTATGGTAAGGATTGTCGCCTTGGGATCAAAAGTCATTTTGATGCCCTGAGGTATATCCATTATGACCGGATGAGAGAAGCCTAACTGCATGGTAAGCCTGGCCCCCTCCACCGCGCCTTTGAAACCTACGCCGTTGATCTCCATCACTTTATTAAATCCGAGCAGCACGCCGTTAACCATGTTGTTGACCCGGGCTCTGATGGTACCGTAAAGAGCGGCCTTTCCGATCGACCCGCCGGCCACGCTTAAATTGACCTTGCCATCCTTAACCTCGGCAAGTATACCGTCGGGAAGCGCGTAAGAAAGCTTGCCCAGCGGTCCTTCCACGAACACCTGGCCGCCTTCAACTCTGACCTTTACCTTCTCTGGAACTACTACAGGTTTTCTTCCGATTCTGCTCATAAATGTTACCTCTTAAATTAACGTTCTTTACCCCTGCCCTGAAAACCCTCTGCCCTTTTCTTACCACACCTGGCAGAGCACTTCACCGCCAATTTTCTGCTTCTTGGCTTCGGAGTCGGTCATCAAACCTTTGGAAGTGGAGAGTATGCTCACGCCGAAAGCGGCGCGGACCCGGGGTATCTCATCATGAGGCCTGTAAATCCTCAAGCCCGGACGGGATACCCTTTTTATGCCAGTTATGACCGGACGCTTATCCTGTGTGTATTTCAGGGTTATCCTTATGATGCCGCGCCTGTCTATGCTCTTATCGGTCTTGGGGTCTATCACCTTGTAATTGGAAACAAAACCTTCGTCTTTAAGCAGTTTGACAACCGATGTCTTGATGTTTGAAAAAGGCACATCAACTCTCTCTTTGTTCTTCGCCACGGCATTCCGTATCGAAGTCAGCATGTTGGATATGGGGTCCATTCGTTTCTCCTTCAAAAAAATAAGTAAGTTATGAGTTCTAAGCCGCAAGTGGCAAGGTTTTAAAATTTAATTATTAAAACTTAATCCTTAGCACTTGCTTCTTGCCACTGCGCTACCAACTGGACTTCTTGAGCCCCGGTATAAGACCTTCGTGGGCCATTTTCCGGAGGCAGATTCTGCAGAGTCCGAAATCTCTGTAGTAGCCCCTGGGTCTCCCGCATATCTGACACCTGTTCCTGAAGCGCGTGGAAAACTTCTGGGGTTTGCGCATCTTCGCCATCCAAGCGTATGTTGCCATATCTGCTCCTTCCTTTTGATCCTCACTGCCCTTCTCGCCTTCCGGACTTTGGAAAGCCTTCGGGCGAAACTTTACCGTCTAACGGCGTGTACTTCCGGCTTCTTAAAAGGCATGCCCAGGTGCTCAAAAAGGGCTTTCGCTTTATCGTTGTCGCCGGCCGTGGTCACGAAAGTGATGTTCATGCCGCGGGCCTTGGGAGATTTTTCCTGGTTCACTTCCGGGAAAATATGATGTTCCTTGAGGCCGATATTCAGGTTGCCACGCCCGTCGAAATACCGGGGATCCACGCCCTGGAAGTCACGTATCCTGGGCACAGAGAGCGAGATGAAACGATCCAAAAACTCGTACATCATTATACCGCGCAGCGTCACGCGGACAGCTATGGGCATGCCCTCGCGCAGCTTGAAGTTGGAAATGGACTTCTTGGCCCGCCTGATCTGGGGCGCCTGGCCGGCTATCTGGGCCAGATCTTCCTTGGCGAGGTCGAGGGCCTGAATGTTCTCCTTCGCCTCGCTCACTCCAATATTGATGACGATCTTGGTTATCTTAGGCACCGCCATAGGCGATTTAAGAGACAGATCTTTCATCAGGGCCGGGACCACAGTTTTGAGATAAAGCTCTTTCATCCTCGGCGTATAATTCTTAGGCAGGGCCTGCTGGTTTTCTTCCTTTTTGTTTTCCTTAGTCATTTAAAAAATACCTCTTATAGTATAACTTCGCCGCACTTGCGGCAGGCGCGCATCTTATCTCCGGAGGGCGCCGTGGAGACTTTGGTCTTCACCGGCTTGGCGCACTTGGGGCAGATGATCTGCACATTTGAAATATGTATGGAGGCTTCGAGTTTGTGGATGCCTCCAGGTTTTTCCTTGGTGGTGCGCTTGTGCTTGGATACGATATTCACGCCCATGACCACGACTCTGTCGCTATCGGGGCGAATCTCTTTGATTTCACCCTTCTTTCCCTTATCCTTGCCGGCCATCACCATCACCATGTCTTTCTTTTTAAGTCTAAGCATATTGTGTTTCCTTAACGATTAAATTACTTCAGGGGCCAATGAAACTATCTTGAGGAAGTTCCTGGCTCTGAGTTCCCTGGCCACGGGACCGAATACGCGGGTGCCCCTGGGTTCGCCGTTAGCGTCTATCAGGCAGACGGCGTTGTCGTCAAAACGGATATACGAACCGTCCTTACGCCTGGATTCCTTCCTGCACCGGACAACCACGCCTTTCACGACCTCGCCTTTCTTTACGGCGCCGTGAGGAATAGCGTCCTTCACCGAGCAGACCACTATATCACCCAAAAAAGCGTAACGCCGCGTGCTGCCGCCCAGAACCATAAAACACATCAACTTTTTGGCTCCGGAATTATCCGCCACATTCAACATCGTTCTTAGCTGTATCATAAAGCATTCTCCAGTTTTGCCGAGGCCCCGATTAAATCCGGGCCTTTTCTATTATGCGCGAGATCCTCCACCTTTTCAGGGTGGACAGCGGTCTCGTGCTCATGATCTCTACCGTATCGCCGGCTTTTGACTCGTTCGCCTCGTCATGGGCGTAAAATTTCTCATTGCTTCTCAGGGTCTTGGAATAAGCGCTATGGCGGGTCGTGCGTTCCACGCTTATGACGCGGGTCTTGTTCATTTTATCCGACACCACAACCCCGCGGAAAACTTTTCTGGCGTTTCTTTCAATTTTATTTTCGGTCATTATTTTTTCACCTCTGCCGTTTTGCCGGCGGTTTCGGCGCGCTGCTTCGCTCCGATGTATGTTTTAATCACGGCCATCTTGCGCCTTATGAGCCTGATCTCCAGCGGATTTTCAAGCGGCGAAGACGCCCTCTTGAACTTTATCTGAAAGAGGCGCTTCTCAAGGTCCCGCAGCTGGGACCTGAGTTCCGCTTCAGACATGTTCTTTAAATTCTCTTTATCTTTTCTCTTCATATTTCAAACTCCGTAACCGCTCAGGTTATTTAGACTGACAACTGTCAGCCATAAGTTAATCGTTTCTGGCTACAAACCTCGTCCGTATCGGCAGCTTGTGGCTGGCTCTGGTAAAAGCCGTTTTGGCGGTCAGCAGGTCCAGACCTTCAACCTCAAACAGAATCCGGCCCGGCTTAACGACCGCGACCCAATGATCCGGGGCGCCTTTACCTTTACCCATCCGGGTTTCAGCGGGGTGCTTGGTAACAGCTTTATCAGGGAATATGCGTATCCAGACCTTTCCCTTCTTTCTGACAAAGCGCATTATAGCCACGCGGCAGGCTTCTATCTGGCGGGCCGTAATCCAGCGGGGCTCAAGGGCCTTCAGTCCGTATTCTCCGAAAACAATAACCGCGCCGCCCTTGGTATTTCCCTTTATCCGGGGAGCGGAGTGGGTCTTTCTGTATTTAACCCTTTTTGGCATCAACATAGAAATTATTCTCCTTAATAGCGTCCGGGGTGGAACTCACCCTTTCTACTTTGTCTCTTCCGCCGATACCGCGGCATCAATATTTACCGGAACTTCCATAGGGGTTTCGGACTGCAGCTTCTTCAGCTGTTCCATAAGCTCCCTGGGAGTCTTGGCGAAGAAAAGTTTTTTGAATATCCACACTTTTACTCCGATCTTACCCATAGTTGTATTGGCTTCGGTTAAACCGTAATCGATGTCGGCCGACAGGGTCTGCAGGGGCACGCGGCCTTTGCGGAACCACTCGCGGCGGGCGATCTCAGAACCGCCGAGACGGCCGGAAACCATGACTTTTATGCCTTGGGCGCCGGAGCCCATGGTGCGTTCCATGGCGCGCTTAATGGCTTTTTTATGGCCCATGCGCTTCTCAAGCTGCTGCGCGATAGACTGCCCGACCAGCCTGGGGTCCATTTCCGCGATTTTTATCTCGGAAACATTGATGAACACCTTCCTGCTGGTAAGCGCTTCAACATCCTTTTTAAGGCTCTCGATATCCATGCCGCGGCGGCCGATAACTATACCGGGGCGGGCGGTGTGAATTGTCAGTTTGAGATAGGAACCGGCTCTTTCGATACCGACCCAGCTGACCGAGGCCATCTGAAAGCGGTCGCGCACCATGCGTCTGATTTCAAAATCTTCTCCGATTAGCTCCGGCATCTTGTGCACGGAGAACCACTTGGACTGCCAGTCTTGAATATACCCGAGCCTTATACCGCGGGGATGAATTTTTTGACCCATATAAAGTCAGTGATTAGTGGATAATGTTTAGTGGTTAACGGTTAAAGAGTCTCCTCTGCTGTCCGCTATTCACTATTCGCTATTCGCTAGTTCTACTTGCCTCCTTTAGTGTCGGAAACGGTCACGGTTATATGACACATTTTCCTTTTGAACGGCATCGCTCTGCCCTGGGGACCGGGCTGAACCCTTCTCAGCATCTTCATCGGGCCCTGGTCGGCGAACGCCGATGTTACCCATATAGCCTTAAGATCCAGTTTTTTCCCCAATTTAACCGACAGGTTGGCGCCGGCGGACTTAACAGCGTCCTGCACCAGTTCGGTAGCCCTCATGGGAATGCTGGCCAGGATCTGCTCGGCCTGATACAGGTTCTTACCCCTGATCTGGTCAAGCAGCTGTCCGACTTTCCGGCGACCATACCTCTGATACTTCAATTTGCATATAGCTTCCATAAAATTAGCTCCAATTAATTCAGTGATTAGCGAACAGCGGCTAGCGGATAGTGGAGGAATTACTGATCACCCGCCACTATTCACCTGCCACTTTTATTACGTCAAAGCCGTGGCTTCCTTGGTATGCGACTGGCCGTGACCCTTGAAGAGCCTGGTAAAAGAAAACTCGCCCAGCTTATGTCCGACCATTCTCTCGGTCACATAGACCGGCAGGAACTTTCTGCCGTTATGCACCATAAAAGTCTGTCCGACGAAAGCCGGAGTGATCGTGCATGTCCTGGACCAGGTTTTAATCGGCTTTTTATCTCCGGCCTGAACCATCTTTTGCACCTTCTCGGCCAGTTTAGCGTCAACGAAAGGACCCTTTTTTGATGACCTGCTCATTTAAAAACCTCCGTTAAATTGACTTCGCTTTACGCCTGTCTTCTATGATCATCCAGGACCATATCTTTTTCTTTGTCCTGGTTTTGAAGCCCTTGGACGGCTGATTCCACGGAGAGCGCGGAACGTTATTGCCCTTGGAATGCCCTCTGCCTCCGCCGAGCGGATGGTCACAGGCGTTCATAGCGGCGCCGCGGACGGTCGGCCGCACGCCGATGTGACGCTTGCGCCCGGCTTTGCCGAGAGTTATAGTGTTATGCTCAATATTTCCAACCTGGCCGATGGTGGCGAGACAGTTCTTAAGGACTTTGCGGATCTCGCCGGACGGCATCTTCAGGAGAGCGTAGTCTCCTTCCTTGGCCATAAGCTGAGCCTGGGTGCCGGCAGCGCGCACGAACTGGGCGCCCTTGCCCGGGATCATCTCTATTGCGTGAACGAATGAACCTTCAGGGATATTGACCAGAGGAAGAGCGTTCCCGAGCCTGATTTCAGCCTTGGGGCCGCTCATCACTGTTGCACCGACTCCGAGCCCCAACGGGGCCGGTATATAACGCTTTTCGCCGTCCACGTAGAACAGCAGGGCGATGCGGGCGTTACGATTGGGGTCATACTCTATAGCCGCGACCCGGGCGGGCACGCCGAACTTCTCGCGCTTAAAATCTATTGTGCGGTAGCTGCGTTTATGTCCGCCGCCATGATGACGCACCATCACCATACCGGTGTTGTTGCGTCCGCCGTGCTTCCTGAGGCCGCGGGAGAGCTTTTTTTCCGGCACCGTTTTGGTGATGTCGGAAAAGTCGCTCATCTGCAGTGTCCTTCTGGACGGGGTATATGGTCTATATGATTTAACTGGCATATTCTATTCCTCTTTTATGCGATTCAAGATCCCGGATTAAAAATTGCAGGAAATAGCCTTCAATCTTTTTATATCCCTGAATACTTGGATCTTTAATCTTTCTATTTGGGCAGATCCGTCAGATCAATCTTCTGTCCGGCTTTCACCGTAACCACGGCTTTTTTCCAGTCAGACCGCCTGCCTTCGTAGCGGCCCACCTTGTGCATCTTGCCCATGAAAATCATGGTTCTGACTTTATCCACTTTCACTTTGAACAGCGTCTCTACGGCCTTTTTTATATCCACCTTGTTGGCCTTGGCGTTCACTTTGAAAGTATAGCGGTTCTGCGCGTCCTTGATCGTGACGCTCTTCTCGCTTAATATCGGAGATACAAGCACTTCTGAAACTGGCCTGTTCATTTAATCCTCCTTCTTGAGGTTGTTCACCAGCGCGGACATGCCTGCAACGGTAAATATCAGGCGGCCGTGATGAAGCACTTCGTAAGCGTTGAGATTTGCGGCAAGACTCCAGCCCGCGCCGGGGATGTTACGGGAGGCCTTAAGAAAGTTCTTCTCGGCCTTGTCCATAACAAAAAGTATCCGCTTACCGTCTAAAGCCAGGGTCTTATAAAGCTCGCTAAGGGCTTTAGTTTTGACTTCTTTGAGATCAAAGTTTTCCATCACAAGTATGGCGCCGTCCGCCTGCCTGGCTGAAAGAGCGTCGATGAGCGCGGCCTGCCGCTTGGTCACGGACATATCCTGCCTGTAGGAATGCGGCCTGGGTCCGAACACGATGCCGCCCTTTCTCCACACCGGAGAGCGCGTGCTGCCGGAGCGGGCGCGACCGGTGCCCTTCTGCTTCCAGGGCTTTCTGCCGCCGCCGGAAACTTCACCGCGGGTCTTAGTGGAGGCCGTGCCGCGATGCTTGTTGGCCAGATAGTACTTTACCGCTTCGTGCAGAAAGTAGGGGTCGGGTTTGACGGCGAAAAGGAATTCAGGCAGTTCAAACTTCCCCACTTCCTTGCCGCTAAAATTTAAGAGTTTGGTTTCCATATTTCACGCTTCCTTATTTTTTTATGGCCTTTTTGGGAGCCGTTTTCGCCGCCGCGGCCTTCGCCTTCGCCTTCGCGCTGATAACAGCGGGCTTGGGCACAGCCTTCACGGTCCTGACAATGTACACAAGACAACCCTTGGCTCCGGGCACGCTGCCGTTAAGGAGTATAAGGTTCTCTTCGGGGATGATCTTCATGACTTTCAGCTTCATCATGCTCACGGTATCCATACCCATGTGACCGGCCATGCGCTGGCCGGGAAGAACGCGGCCCAGAGATCTTCTGGAAGCCAAGGACCCCGGGGCCCTTTCCCTGTCTGAGGCGCCGTGTGAGGCGGGGCCGCCGCTGAAATTGTGCCGTTTCATGCCGCCGGCGAAGCCTTTGCCCTTGGAAACGCCCTGAACGTCAACATATTCTCCGGCTACGAAGCGGGCGGCCACGGTAGCCATCTGCCCGTCTTTCACTCCGTCAATGTTATCCAGACGAAACTCTTTCATATGGCGGATGGGGGTGATGCCGAGTTTGGTGAAAATTCCTTTGGCGGCATTATCGGTATGTTTGTCCTTGCGATGGCCGAAACCGAGACATACGGCGGTATAACCATCCCTCTCTTTGGTCCGGGTGCGGACCACGCGGCAAGGGCCGGCTTCAACCACAGAGACGCCGTGAAGCTCGCCTTTTTCGTCGAACATCTGCGTCATGCCGACCTTTTTGCCGATTATTATTTTGAGCGCGGCAGGCATTTCCTCGGGCTGGGCCTGAGGAGCGGTCTGGGGCTGTTCTGGATTTTTATTTTCTTCTGTCATACGATTACCTCTTAATTTGTGACCGCGCGTAGTATCCGCCGCGGCGCGCACTTCTTAAAATAGGCCGTCTGATAGACACCGTCTCTTAAACGGCACCTAAGCGAGTATTAGCAAACAAGCATTCCGTAGCCCGGAGGCTTACGGGAAAGAGTTCGCACATCAGTTGTTTTCGTTTTTATCTTATTCGTCCGCAGGCAGAGGGAATTAAGGCCGCCCCGCCTATAGGACCGACCGTCCGTATTCCGAAGAACGCGACAGCCGATATTATAAAAACTAACCTTTTTCCGCCGGAGGCGGACCCGCCGCACAATCTTGGCGGGCAAAACTTCAATAAAGGTTTTTTGGAACTACGGGATTATTGTAACAAAATATCTTTTGAGAGTCAAAAGATATTTTATGCGCGGCACTTGTGGGTCAAAGCCGGGGGCATGATTTGGCTGAAGCAGCGGAGGGATTACGGATTCACGGATTTTTTATCGGCGCAAACCTTTTTTTTATACTCCACGGCCTTATCCACAACTTCCTGCACCGAATCCTTTACAAGAAACCGGTTTCCGGTAGAGAGATTAATAACAGTATCCGGCGTCGCTTCCACGCTTTCTATCAGTTCGGCGTTAATGATTATTTCGGCGCCGTTCAATTTGTGAAGTTTTATCACCTTTCCGCCTCCCGGCGCTTTTTGCCCCCTCGCGGGATGGCATACACTGCATTATAATTAATTATACCTTATGTTCCTGCATGGAAGTCGGGCCTACTTCACCTCTTTTTTCCCTTTCAGCGCCCACTTCATCCGCTCAGAGAACGATTTTTCCATAAGCCGATACCTTTCCAGCTCCGCGGAAACAGCATTGATGCGGGCCTGGTAAGCTTGCGCGGCCCCGGACGCCTCTTCTCTTAAAGCGATCTCCACCTGCTTCTCCGCCTCTATCCGGCGGACAGAATCCTGAAGCTGCAGATCAAGCTGCTGCGTCTGCTGCTTGAGCAGCATAAGCTCGGACTCCAGCCGCACACGGTTACCGCTTTCGGTCTTAAAATCCCGCACAACCCCGGCAAGTTCCGCTTCACGTGAAAGTTTAGAGGCCAGCGCCGCGTCCAACTGAGCCTTGACCGAAGAATACTCGGCACCGAGGCGTGAAAACTCTGTACCCAGTCGCGCACGATCGGCCTCCATGGCGGCAAAACGCCTCTCATAGTCGGCCCTTACGGCCAGCAGTGAATTTAACTGCGCCTCCAGACGTTTGTAATTTTCAGCCATGGACACATTGGAGTCCGCGTATTCTTTCCGGATGCGGGCCAGCTTTTCCTCGAAGCCGCGGGCCTCCTCGGTCAGCCGTCCGACCGCCACCTCCAGGGCCACCTTGTCATCCTCCGCCTGAGTCCTGGCGGCCTTGAGCCGCACCAGCTCATACGCGTATTCCTGCTCCAGCTCCCGCTTAACCCCGGCGCGTATATCGTTGACGCCGGCTTCATACTTGGCGCGCATGTCCAGATTGCTGTTTTCCAGATCTGCCGCGGACGAGGCCTTGACCCTGGCCAGCTCTTCCTGATGCTTTTTATTGCCAGCCAGCATCTCCTCCTGATGCCTTTTACCGGCGGCAAGCAGCTCTTCCTGATTCTTTTTACCGATAGCCAGCAGCTCTTCCTGATGGCTGCGCTGCAGGTCCGCCAGGCGCTGCGCGTGTCCGCCCGCGAATTCGGCTGCGTAATCGTTTTTAAATTTCTGGATATCTGCCTGATATTTTTTCATCAGGCTCTCTATCTCCGCCTGGTGCGAAGCGCTCATCGCCCCCATCTCGGATTTCAGCTTTTTTACGTCCTCGATGCCGGACGCCATGGCCTGAGCCATCTGCATCTTCTCCATGCGCAGAGATTGCCGCTCTTTTTCCAGCACCGCGTTAATAGCCTGCACCCTGGAAACAAAACCTTTAATCCTGACCAGCTCCGACATGGCGCGGACCTTCTCCCCCGTTACATCGGCCACGGCCTTCTCTTTTTCCTGCAGGGCAAATTCGTAGCGGATCTGGAGCTTGCGGAGTTCCTCATCCTTTTCGGCGTTTTTGCGATCTGAGATAGCGCCGATTTCGGACTGCAGGCTGCCGATCTCCTTGCGCATCTTGTCCATTTCAAAACGGAACTTTTCGTCAGCCAGCTTGCACTCGTTGCGCGCGCTTTCCTCGCGGGCGCGCAGGCCGGCGTTCTCAGCCCTCATATCCGAAAATTCCCGCTCGCGCTCAGGAATATTTTTTATATAAGACTCAATAGAGGCTTTCTCGCGGTCAATCTTGGCCACATCGTCCCGGAGTTTGGTTATCTCTCTGGCCTGCATTTCTTTTTCCATGGCCGCGCGGCGGAATTCGTCCTCAACCTCTCTTAATTTTTCAGCGCTGGACTTAAACGATCTGACTTCATCCTCTTTCTGGGAAATGGTCTTCTGCCACTGCGCTTTTTCCTCAAGCCAGCGGCGCTCCATCTCCTGAAGCCGGTAAATAAAATGGCCCTCAACGTCCTTGGATTGGGTTTCGCGTTCCTGTATCTGCCCCTTCAAAGTCTGCATCCAGGTCTCGCGCTCGGAAACCAGCCGTGTTTCCAGGTCCTTCACTTTGGATTTAAGCGTAAGGCGCTCTTCTTGCACTTCCTGCTCGCGCCGGTCGCGGCGCAGCTTATCCTGTATGTCCTTCAGCGAAGATTCAACCTTGGATGAAAGCGCCTCATCCTGCTGGTTCTTTAAAGTGGCCAGAAGTGCTTTCTCTTTTTCCTGGGATACGATCTTCTCCATCTCGGTTATTTTTTTCTCAAGCCTGTCCTTTTCCTCTTTCATTCTGGCGGACTCTTCGGACAGCGTGTTCCTCTGAAAATTCTGGGGCGGATTAGGAGCAGAAAAGTTCTGTGGCTGAGATGAGGCGGATGCCTCCCCGCCCTGCAGCTGCGGGAGCAGGGGAGAATAGTGATTAACGCCCTCCGGAGGCGTCGGCGGAGAACTCATTTTTTCCTTCTGCTTGTTATCTTTGTCTTCCATATACTGTTCCTTAATATGCCCGGTCCGCGTTTTAATCTTCACAATATTCTAGAAGTTGCTGATTTCCTTTTAGTTAAGGAATTGTTAACAGGCTGTTTAAGTAAGCTACATATGCCATAAGCTATACGCCGTAGGCCGTAAGCGGGACTCTTATACGGTGAAATTGGAGACCTTAGGAGCCTGGCCGAATTATTACAAATAAAAAAGCCGCTTCCGCTTTCCTCGCGGACCCATGCCCGGAAGATAACTGAAACGGCCAACCTGAATTGTCCCGTTAGGGGCGCACCGGACACTCCTAGCGCACCGCAACCGCACTACACTACGCCTACGCGTTTCCGACTGACTCTGCCGCGCTCCTAACGGGACACACACTGCACTACCCGCCGCACTTCTCCGTTATATTATAGCAGATTTACAAAAATTGTCAAGGGCGACCCATTGCCTTGTCAAGGGGCGGTCTGGCGCCGACGACAACACTCCCTGCTTTTGCGTATACGGGGTCGATCATAAGCGCTGTTTCGCTGGCTGAAATCCAGGCCCTCCTGAGTTCCTCCGCCTGGGCGCCGGCAAGCTCTACTTTAAAATCCGGCTCTACGCCTTTCCCCTCCAGGGCTGCGCCTGAAGGAGGAAACATCCTTGCCACGGTAAGCCTGAGCCCCTTGCCGCCGGCCCCGAGTCTGAATGTTTTTTGCAGGGAGACTCCGCCCCGCGTAGTCTCGCCTATAACTTGCGCGCCGCGCAGCTCCCGCAGAGCCTGCGCGAAAACTTCAGCCGCCATAGCGGTCCCCGAATTAACAAGCACAACCGACCGCAGGGCCGCGAAAGCCCCCCCACCCTGAGCCTCAAATAGCCGGCGGTAGCCTTTATGCCTGGACTTTATCTCAAGAACCGGCCCCGCCCTGGCCGTCAGGGTCTTAAGCAGAGCGGCCGCCTCATCCGGCACGCCGCCGGCGGAATCCCTGAGATCAAATATCACTTTTTTCGCGCCCAAGCCGGACAAAGCGTCCAGCCCGGTGATAACCGCAGAACTTGAACCCGCGGAAAACATCCTTATCCTGATAAAAGCGGTAGCCGTGGCAGGATCGTAAAAGCCGAATATCGGCGGGGAATAAAAAATTTTCTTTTCAATATCCGCCACGATCACACCGGAACCTTTAGGCGTCCGCCGCTCCACTTTCAGCCTGAACCCTTTGTCCGCGCGCGCCAAACCAAAAACCGAGCCGGAACTGGCCACAACCCCGTTCACTTCAAGCACCCTGTCTCCGTCCCGCAAACCGGCTGCCAGGCCGGGAGACCCACGGAACACCTTGATCAGATAGAAAGCGCCGCCCCGCTCATTCAGCAGCAGACCCGAAGAGATTCCTGCCGCGCCGGGCAATTCTTTTATTTTTTTCCTGGCCGCTACGACTTCGGCGTGACGGTCCAGAAGCTTGAGGCCATCCGCGCCTTTGGACTGCAATAACTCCCGCACCCTCTGCGGGGAGTATTCTTCATAGCTATGCGCCTCAAACACATTAATAATGCTCGGGGTCAGATCTTTATCGGCGCAGGCCGCGATAAAAAAAAGTATCACGGGTAGAAAAATTTTCTTCATCATACGCTCCAGAAATCAAACCCGGTCCGGAAATATTCTCTACGCCGGCAATGTGCCAGTGGTGTTGGCCGGGAAATCCCCGACCGGCGCGCCGTCATAAAGCCCGGCGCCGCAGGGATCATCCGGCAGGAACGGCCCGTACATGGGACACGATTGACCATTTGCAGAATTGGCAGGCAGACAGGAGCAGGGCGACTGCGGCGTGCAGCCGCATTCCGCACCGTAACCTTCGGTCGCGACATAATCCTCCACCCCGATGTCCTGCAAGGTCTGAGCGTCATCAGGGTTGGAAAAAGTGCTGAAATCACTGTTTCCCGGATCCGTGGCAGTCTGTCCAGTATCGGCGGCGGGGTTATCGCCCGAATTCCCTGACCCCGTGAACGGGCCAAGCGGAGTGAACAACGCCTTAGCCAGGTCTCTGCCCTCTTTTTTATCCTGGTAGTCTTTATCTTCTTCCAGCGATTCTTTGGTGCCTTCTTTATCCAGCTCCGGCTTGCCCACGCTGGACACTCCGAGCGACTTGGCATCGGTAGCATCCATATTCTGATCTCTGAGGAAGTTGGGAATGGAACCGGGATTCACGCGGTCCAGCTTGGCCTTCACCTTCTCATCGTACTCCAGCGAGAGCTCCGCGTCGTGGTTGGCGTCAAAGGCTTTGGCTATCCAGCTTTTAGCCGAGTCCTGGGAGGCCAGCCGCGCCCCGTAAAGATTCGCCTTGAAAGCGCTTTTCAGCGCCTCCATCACGGAGATCTTCGGCCCTTTTGCGAGACCGCCGCCGGGCGCGCCGCTTTTAGACTGTGCGGTCGCGGCCGAAACACTTCCTCTCGTTTCTTCCGGCCTGAGCGCCATCGCTTTGGAGGCCTGGCCTCCACTCATCTGGCCGAGATGTATCGCCCTGACATTAAGCCTGTAGGCGAGCCCGGAGCCCTGAGCCGGGGAAGGCGACGCGGAACCGCCGCCGGAAGCAGAATTAAAATTTCCACCCCCGGCGACGCCGGATTTACCTGAGACAGGGAGGGCCGCAACGGCGGAATTACCCATAAGTTCTTTTTGAAGCGCGGGGTCAGCCTTAGCGAATTCCTCTTCCGAAGCGAAAAATCCTTCTTCCTTTTCAGCTTTGGCCGCAGAGCCTTCCCTGTAGGGCGCGCTATTGGCGCTAAGAGAATTGTAGCTGCCGCCGCCCGCAAGCTTATTGGCGGCGTTTTTCATGGTAAACCAGGCAACAAACCCGCCCGCCACAAGAAATGCCAGTACCAGCGCAGTGCCCAGCCATTTATAATTCCTGATATTTTTTAAACCGGGGGAAAAAATCCAAAAACCGCCTCGTTCCTCATCCTCTTCGGAAGCCATATCTCCTCCGCCTCATCCCGGATTACAAAAAAACAATCTGAGTCTGGAGACTAATACATAACTATATTATCCCCACGGCCCATTTAAAAATATTTCGCTTATGTTATAGCAGAGAAACCAGTTAGTTTCAAGGTCTAATACAATGCGACGATGGTCACAAAATATCGTCCGGGTTACAGAGGAACCCTATTATTTTCCAATGCCCGGCAGCACAAATTGTATCGGCCGGTCGCGATTCGGAACATACTTGATCACTTCCAGCTGTTTTCCGCCGCTGCACAGGTAATCGTAACCGTTATTACAGGCGGCACCGTACGGAGCGGCACAGACCACCTGCCTGGGATATTTACACAACATATTGATCCCGGCCGGATCCGTCTCAACAGTCAAAGTTACAACATTCCAGACCTGGGTCCGCACGATCTCCAGCTTAAGCGTGCGCAGATTAAGGAATTTTTTAACCGAGGGTGTGTCAAAACCGACATAGCCTCTGACCTTATCCTCTATATCCCTTCTAAGCCAGGGATCGTCCCAATTGGCGGCGAACTCGGCGCTAAGATGGGACTCCAGCTGCCAGCGACGGGCGGCGTAATAAGAACCTATCTCCATCTTCTGCACAAGCACCAACAGGGCGAACATCTTGGCCGTAATGAACACCACCAGCATGAAAAGCGGGAACAGCAGGACAACTTCGGTCATGGCTTGTCCTTTCCTGCGGGGCCGGAAAGGACGCCATAGGCCGTAGGCCGTATGCTTTAAGCTTGTTATGATTTCGGATAATTTCATCTGCATTTCAGCACCTTATCTGTATATGGCTTATGGCCTAAAGCATATGGCATTATTCACGGATACAGCCTGGTCTGGTACTTCGGAGTTGGGTTGGGCCATACGCAATTATTACCTGATTCCAACTGCGGACATTGGGTGGCCACCAAAGCGTGCACGCAGGGACGCCCGGTCTCCTGACAGGCCACCATGCTGTTGAAATTAACGCCGAAATAATTAGAGGACACATCCCATCCCTGATAAACATGATAGCCGGGGCGGCCCACGGTCTTAAGAGCGTCATCGCTGAAAGTGGCGAGCTGAAACAAGCCGGGGCCGGGCATCCGCAACGGGGGATTGGTCTTCCCCAGAAAATACGGCGGCAGGCCCGGCTGCGGCACTTTAGCGTGGAACATTATCTCTCCCAAGTACCACATAAACATGCTTGAGCCGCGTACGAACTTGTTGTTCCTGAACCCGCCGGGGCTCTTGATGCCGTCTTCGCCGCAGGTGTTTGGGTTATCCACGCATTCCTGCGTATTGGCGTTCAGATAATACGACTTCCTGAAAAAGTTAAAGTTTTCGGTCAGCCTCTCGAACACCGTCATCTGGGATTCCTCCACCGTGCCCAGCATTGTATAGACCTGGGCGTAAAATTTGTAAATAGCTATGGCTGGGTCCCAGAAAATATATATCTTGATGCCCTGGTCGCTGGTTATCAGCATGAGCGAATTACCCACAGACGGAGGATTTTTATTAATGCCGCCCCTGGGTGGATCCTTATACTCAATCTCCCATTTGGACTTATCATCCAGTGGCGTGGCTTCCGCACCCGAAACATCGTTCTTATATTTAGGTATAGCCCCCGCGTCATAAAGCATATTGTAAGTACAGACCGAGCCGCTTTCGTCGGTCTTTTTCAGACAATTGCCTCCGCTGCCGCATCCTCCGCTGCACTCATACGCTTCCTTGAAGATCCTGTATGGGAACGCGCCGTTGACATAGGCCGTGCGGTTGAGAATGTTGGTGTAGTCGCCCATCTGGATGAAGGCGGCGGAGTCCACCGCGAACTGCTGGCGTATTTTTTCTCTGGACAACTTTGTGGTCTCAAATATAAGATAGATAAAAAGCATGAGCGACGGAATTATCAGGATCGAGGGAATCAGGATCTGTCCTTTCCGGCTTAACCGGAAAGGACGCCATAGGCAATAAGCCATCGGCCGTATGCGGTTAAGAAAATCCCCAATCATTAATTTCATACTTTCCCGTTGCCTGCGCGCAAATCACGCGCCATATGGAAACCCCTAAAAAACCTGCGGCTTACAGCTGAAAACTTACGGCGTCGTGGGTTTGCTGGAGCCTATAACCATCCCAACCAGACTAAACATCCCGCCCAGTATTTTTTTGTGAAAGAGTATCCCGATTATCAGCGCCATTCCGGCAACCACGGCCAGCATAAGAAGATATTCCACCGTGGTCTGCCCCTTGCGGAATATACGGGAAGGACGCAACAAACCGCAGGCCGCAATACAACTTAAGCCATAGGCCATAGGCCATAGGCCATAGACATAATGCTTTAAACTTTTTACTGTTTCGTATAATTTAATCTGCATTTTCAAACCTTGTCAGCCTATAGCGCACAGCCGACAGCTTATGGCGTTTCCCCCCACTATCTTATACCACCAAAACAGGCCAGTTTCAAGGGCCCATGGATCACATATATCATACCTCAGCTATGTTACATTGTCATTAAAAAACAGGGGCTGCTGAAAAAGTCAGCAGCCCCTTTATAATTATGAAAAGGCCCTATCATTGACCTTCGTGCGATATGAGACCTTTTTCTATTGCCTTTACCACGGCTTCGGTCCTGTTGTTGGCCGAGAGCTTCTGAAAGATGCTGTTGAGGTGGTTTTTAACGGTCTTGACGCTGCAGTCCAGCGTGGCGGCAATCTCTTTATTGGAGTTTCCCTTGCCGAGAAGGGACATAACCTTTATCTCTGTGGCGGTAAGGGAGTCGGGGGCGTTTTCGTAGCCGGGCTGTCCCATCTGCCTTAAACCCTGTATAAGCTTTCCCATGATTGGTTGTGGGATCATCACGCCGTCGGTGGTAAAAGTTTTAAGCGCGTGGACAAGTTCGGAAGCGGGCAGCATTTTCGAAAGGTAACCGTTAGCGCCGGCCTGTATGGCTTCGGTCACGTGCGCCTCGTCTTCATAGCTGGAGAGGATCAGCACGTTCGTGTTGGGACACTCTTTCCTTATAATGCGCGTAGCCGAAACACCGTCCATCTGGGGAAGTTTTATGTCCATAAGGATCACGTCAGGCTTTAGTTTTTTTGCCATGGCGACGACTTCCGGACCGTTGGAGGCTTCGCCCACGACGGTGATGCCTTTTTCGTCCTCCAGCAAATCTTTAATCCCTTCCCTGAAAAGCGTCTGGTCATCCGCGATTAAGACTGTAACTGTTTTTTTAGGGGTAGCCATGCTAAACTCCTTATTTTATAACTCTGTTATACCTA
Source organism: uncultured Elusimicrobia bacterium (assembly GCA_903867985.1). GTDB lineage: Bacteria > Elusimicrobiota > Elusimicrobia > Elusimicrobiales > UBA9959 > YA12-FULL-51-18. The sequence goes on from CAIPTO010000043.1 coordinate 53,137, forward strand.
TTATACCTGCAGCCTAACCGCCTGCAGCCTATTCACCCGGCAGTTAAGATTATACCTGATTATACCGCTCTTTTAAAAATCCGTTTAAAAATTTATCCCGTCAGGCCGTCTGGCCGGCTCCCGGCGGCGGCTCCTTGGCGAACGGAATAGTGAATTTAAATGAGGATCCCTTCCCTACGCCTTCGGATTCCACCCAGATCTTACCCTCATGATTGTGAATTATCTCTTTTGCGATGGAAAGACCGAGGCCGAGCCGCCCGTGCGGGGACTTGCCGCCGGCCGGCTGATAAAAGCTATGAAAAAGTTTAGTCAGTTCAGCCGGGTCTATACCTTCGCCCGTATCCTTTACGGAAACGCAGACCGAGTCTTCCAGACGCTCAACGAAAACCGTTATGCTGCCTCCGCGCGAAGTATGCCGGATCGCGTTTTCCAGAAGGTTCATAAGAACCTGGCTTATCCGGCGCTTATCGGCGCAGACCATCTTAAGGTTCCCTTTATTGATGCTGGTGGCGATAGATATGTTTTTCTGCTGGGCTCTGGCTTTCGGTCCCACCACAATCTCCTCCACCATCTTATCCATTTCAAAATAATTCTTTTCCATGCGCAGTTTTCCCTGCTCGATGGAGGCCCAGTCCACCAGATCGCCAATAAGGCGTGAGATCTGGGAGATGCTGGTATTGATAAAACTCATCTTCTTGCCCTGATCTTCATTCGGCGTAATCGTGGCGGCAAGCATCTCAAAGCTTATTTGCAGGGTCATCAGGGAGTTAGAAAGGTCATGCGAGGCCATGGACATGAATTTAGACTTCATCCCGTTCAGACGGTCCAGCTCCTCGTTGTTGTGCTTGAGCATATCTATGAGACGCTTATTCTCCTGCTCGAGGAAAAGCTTTTCTTCAGCCTTCTTTATGGCGCGCCGCAGGTAATTAAAATCCACGGGTTTTATCAGGAAATCGTAAACGGATTCCTGGATGGCCTTAACCGCGGTGTCCAGGGAGGCGTGGGCTGTCATCATCAGGATCTGGCTGTCAGTGTTAAGTTTTCGGATATCCTTTATGACCTCGATACCGGTCTTATCGGTGAGGTTGAAATCCATGAGTATGATGTGGTAAAAATCGGAAACTACACGTTTCATGGCCTCGGCGCCGGAACTGGCTTCAAAAACCTTGTAGCCTTCCATTTCCAGCAGGTCGCGCAGGGTTTCCCGCAGGTGGGCGTCATCATCAACGATCAATATCTTGCTTTCCATAGTATAGTGTGACAGCGCCGGATCAAAACGGACTAACCACAAGCGGCAAAGATGCAAAGAGGCAAAGCCCCTGTCGGGCCAAACTGCTTTACGTCCAAACGGCTTTACATCTTTGTTTGGCCTGCCGCGCTCACTTATATTGTTGCTTATTTTGATTATTGGTTACAAGCGGGACAAACAGTTTGAAGCAGGTGCCCTTACCAACGACGCTGGTAACTTCTACGCGGCCTCTATGCCGGTCGATAATTTTCTTAACTACCGCCAGACCGAGGCCGGTGCCGCGGGCCTTGGTGGTGAAGAAGGGCGCGAAGATCTTTTCCAGTGTCTCTTTCGGAATGCCGGGGCCGGCGTCCTCGACGTCTATACGAACCATATCCCCAGCCACCTCGGTGCGAACGAAAATCTTGCCGGCCTCTGGCATGACTTCAATGCCGTTCTTTATCAGGTTCCGGACCGCCTGGGTCATCTCGTCTGTGTCTATATTTACAGTGGGGTTTTCCGGAGCAAGTTTCTTGACGAGTTCTATATGCGGCGGGAAAGGATACGACATCATGAGGTCTTCCATATAGGCGTTCAGATGAGTAAGTTTGGGGTTTAGTTCCCTGGTGCGGGCGAAACCCAGGATCTCGTCAATAATGCCGTTAGCCTGGCGGATTTCTGATTCTATGATGGAGATATGCTTGGTGACTTTCGGGTCCAGCGGATTTGCCGCGGCGGACGCGTTGAATTTAGTCTTGATGAAGTAAATTGAGTTGTTTATGACCGCGAGAGGGTTCCTGATCTCGTGCCCGACTACTGAGGCCATCTGGCCTATGGCGGCCAGCCGCTCCTTCTTGATAAGTTCGTCCTGCGCGGACTTAAGCTCGCGCGTACGGGCTTCAACGCGGTTCTCAAGGCTGCGATTAAGCCTTTCCAGCTCCTCTTTAGCCGACATGATCTCGGCGGTTTTCACCTTCAGAGATTCGCTCATTTGCATAAAAGTATGAGCCAGCTCGCCTATCTCATCGTTTGGCATGCTGATGTCCGGCAGGTAATCAAAATCTCCCTCTCCCAGCTTAATAGCGGCTTCGCGCAGCGCGTGTATGGGCTGCGTGATGAACAGTGACACGGCGTAACCAAGGATCAGCACAAAAACTGTGACCAGCAGCATCATCCACCGGGTGCGCTTAAGCATCTCATTGGAGGCCGAATAAGCCACGGAAACAGAGCGCTGAATGTAAACCACCCAGCCAAGTTCGGAAACCTCCGCGAAAGCGCCGAGGACCTTCTCTCCGGTATCGAGTATGATTTCCCCCCCTCCGGTCTTCGCGTCGTTCTGAAGCAGGATCTTAAGAATATCGTCCGGGAGCTTGGCGTCCGGCTTATATATTTCCTTAAGATTTGAATGCGCTATCAGGAAGCCATTGGTGTCTATCACCGCGGCCTGTGTATGGGTGACCTCGGGAAAGCCCGTTTTCAGGATGCTGGAAAGGCCGGTAAGACTCATCTTGGCGATAAGGACTCCCGTGCCCTGATTGGTGGTGGAACTGACGATTTGCACGCCCATGGTTATGGCAGGGTAAGACCCCATGTATTTTTCCAGCCCGCCCACGAACTCGCCGGTTTTCATGACCTTGCCGAACAGCGCGTCGTTTGAAAAATCGCGCAGCTTGTTGTCGCGCACGAAACGGCCGACGCGCACGGTCTCCTGTCCTCCCGAGTCGATGACGGAAAGCTCAAGGAACGGGGCGTGCAGCTGCATGACATGATTGATCAGGGCCTGCTGTTTGCCCGCATTCATGGAGGAAAAATCCTCAAGGTGGGCCGCGTCAAAAAGCACGTTCCGGAAATTGGTAATGTAGCTGGAAACGGTGTCGGAGAAGCCTACGGCCAGGGCTTCCTGATCGCGGGAGATGGCACGGTTAAGAGTCACCTGGCTCAGGTTCACCAGATAATAGCCGACTATGCCAAGCGGCACCAGCGAGACAATAAGGAACACAAAAAGGAATTTGTAAAAAAGCCGTCCGCGTTTTTTGGGAGCTTCGGTCATAAGTCAGTAACCAGTACCCGGCAACCGGCAATTTCGCCGATTACAAATTACCAGGATCAAACACACTTTTCCCCTGCACAGCAGGCGCCCATCAGGATTCAGGCTAAATCGGCAGTGATATTATCGCACAAGTCTGTTTCGAAAATATTGCGAGGCACAATAAACCCGTAATGCTTCCCGATAAGTTCCGGTTACACGACACTGATTATCGGGGGGCTTTGCGTTTACTTCGCCGCGCAGCCGGCGCCGGTCGATCCTTGCGCCGTGACCTTTTCAAAACCCGGAATCTTGGCAAGCTCTCCCACTCCAACCGCAAACAGCCTTCCCTCCCACAGGAAAGATGGCGAGGTGGTCATACCGAGATCGGCGGTATATTTAAAATCTTCCGCCAACAGGGCCTTCCCCGCCTCAAAACCGTCGGCCAGCGCGGTGGGGTTCAGACCGGCTTTTTTGGCCGCTTCTTCCCACTGAGTGGACGTAATGTCTTTGTTCCTCTCCAAAAGATAGGCGTTAAGCTTGCCCGGAAATTTTGCGCCTATCACCAGCTGGCGGACATCTTCCTCCCACTCCGGAGTGCCATGAAGACTCTTAAAGGTGTATTGTCCGTCGGCGCCTTTCTCGGAGTCGCCGATGTAATGTATCTGTATCTTCGCACCCTCCGGCAGCAGCTTTTTATTCAGCGCGTCTATAATTCCGTTCTCGGCCGTCACGCCGTAAGGGCACTGGGACATAACGAATAACTTCAGCACACCCGGCTCAAGTTTAGCGCCGGCATAAAGCCCTTTGCGCTGCTTGTCAAAGTAGACCAGATATCCTTTGTGTTCCGTGAACACGCCTGCTTTTATCTCCTGGGCGAGTATGGTCCGCGCGTTCTTGGTATCCTCAATGACATAGGCGGGCAGGAAGTTAAGGTCCGGGAAACTGCTCACACGCTCCGGAGAATCGTAATCCAGGATCACGGGCTTTATGCCGGCGAAATACTTGCCGAACACATCCACCAGGGTATCGCTTTTCTCCACGCCGGAACTTGTAATGATCCAGAACTTGGGAGCGGGCACCCTTGCGGCTGGAGGGGCCGCGGCCGTTTTCGGCATGGCGACGCGCTTATCTCCGGGCAACTGACTGTTGACCGTCTCAAATAGAGTTAGAAGCCTGGGCCCCCCCTCGTAGGTTTTCCCGTTCACGAGAACCGCTGTGCCCGTGACGCCGGCTTTCTTTACACGGTCGTACACTTTCCCCATCAACTCATCGCCGCTCTTCGCAACCTTCGCCTCCAGCTCTTCCGGAGATATGCCGCAGAAAATAGCGGCGTCGCGCCAGCCGTCGGCCCAGGGGCTCAGTGATCTTGCGTTAAGATAACCTGAAAGTTTGGCACCGTAAAATTTTGCAACAGCGGCTATGCGCATGGACTCGGCTATTTCGGCAGCCCCGCGTTTAGATTCCCATTCGCCTTTATCGTTCCTGGCGAGCAGGGGATATACGCTCATCTCCACTGAAGGCAGCCGCCTTCGCACGGCGTCGCCCAGGAAGAACCACTGCCAACCGGCGCCGTCCATGCTCTCGAAAAATATCTCAAGCTTCACTCCGCTCTTTTGATTGCGGTTTGAGGGCTCACCAGCAACCGGTAAATCCGCAATACTTGTTTTCTGCGCCACGGGGGCGGGGGCCGAACTTCCTCCCGCCGCCCTGGAAACAGACGCCAGGCACAGGATCGTCAGGATCAGAATGGGCGTATTCAATAACTTCATTTTCCCTTCCTTGAGAGGAGCTGGCGTATGCGCAGGCACAGTTCCTGGATATCGAACGGTTTTGTGAGGTATTCGTCCGCGCCGAGCGAGAAGCCCTGTGTTTTTTCCTCCGCGGAGAGGAACCGGCCTGTCATCATGATGAGAATAAAATCCTTAGAGTAGCGTCTCAACTCCTGACAGATCTGAAAGCCGCTGGAATCAGGAAGCTGGATATCCATGATTACAACATCGGGGTTGTTCTTCTTGGCCGCTTCAATACCGGACTTGGCGTTGCCGGCCTGAAGGCAGGCAAAACCTTCCAGGTCCAGGACCTCGGCCAGGCTTTCCCGCAGATGGGCGTCGTCATCAATCACCAGAATTTTTTGACCGGACATAATTTTAAACCCTCCGTAAAACACAGGATTAAGCTGTAAGCGATTCTTACTCCGTACTACCTGACTCCCTGCCACCTACTGCTTCTTATTTCACTTCCCAGGCACAAGTTTATAGCCCACACAGGGCACGGTGTGCACATACTTAGCCGCCTTCCCCATCTTAGACCTGAGGCGGCGAACATGCACATCCACGGTGCGGGGCGAACCAAAATAGTTATACCCCCAGACGCGCTCGATAAGATACGGACGCGAGAGTACGCGGTTGGGCGAGCTCAGGAACACATACAGCAGATCGAATTCCTTTGCAGTAACCGTTATCTCCTTGTTGGCGATCTTTACGGTGTAACTGGACATATTTATTTCGACTTCGTTCAGTTTGAGGACCTCGTCCGGCTGGGTACTTACCGTGCGGCGAACCACAGCCCGGATGCGGGCCATGCTTTCGTGCAGGTCCTGATTGTAACTGAGGCACTCATCCGCGCCCAATTGAAAAAAAGCCAACTTATAACTTATCTTAGGCGACTGGTGGGCATTATGGCCTCCGTGAGCGCCATGTCCGTGCTGAACCAGGCTCTCAAGGGTCAGGCCGGACGGCATGTGCTCAAGATAGGTGTCCGGGGACTCCAGCATGGCAATGACCGGTATGTTTTTGTTCTTGGCGCGAAGATTTTTAAGGAAGGTAAGCCCTTCTTCGTCCGCAAGGTTCTGTCCGATTATGACCAGATCGAAGGATTTTTCGGCCAACATTCCCATTACTTCCCGCGACCGATGGGCGGTCATGACCGAATAACCCTGCCGGTTAAGCATCTCAAGTATAAGCGACGCCCGGGAAAAGTCTTTTGCGGCAAAAATGACGTTAATTTTCACATTGTCTCCATGCGGCTATTCCAGTTACGCCATAAGCCGTATGCTTTAGGCCATACGCAGAAACCCTATGTTAGGCCTTAAGAACCTCCTTAAAAGCCTATGGCTTATGGCGGGCGCGGCGCTTTTATGGCTTACGGCTATATTTTTTTGCGACAGCAAAAAAATTATTCGTGTTCGTGTATCTCTTCTACGTCGAAAGAAACGCCTTTCATTCCGAGAACTCCGGTCAGGATATTGTACAGGAAAGATACAAACACCATGAGCGCGGAAACGATCACCACATATAAAAGCGCGAAAAGGCCTATAGACATCATTTTAGCGCCGATATTCATCGGTTCTATTTGCGGATTGGGAACCACCATAAATGTCACGACTCCGCCCAGCACAGCCAGCGCAAACACCACGAGTGGCACCGATGATGTTATGAGCGAAGCGACGCTAATGTTCCTGATTTCAAGTTTCATGCAAGCCTCCATAATAAAAACGCCGGATAGGCGCCATCCCCGCTCTTTTGACCGCACATTTAACCCTATTGCCCCGGGCTCAAGTTTAGCGCCCGACACACAGGACAAAAAGGGCGGGGCCTGCGGGGCGCCCGCCTGGTACTTGTTATTTTAGCAATTATTTTCTGGAAATAAACGACAATGTCACGAAGAAAAGTTCAAGAGTTGCGGGGGGAGGCTGACAGCACTTGTTTTAAAACTGTTGCAGCTCTGCAACTTGTCAAATTTGCCGGCCGCTGAACTCTTCTGCCGGTTTAAGCTACATGGTTATACCCGGTTTCGGGTAGAACATTATAAGCGTGCGGTTCATCTCTGACATCTCGCCAACGTGCAGAACCTTAACATTCAGGCTCTGATTTCGAAACACTGTCTCCCCCTCAACCGGCTGATTGGGCGTCTCAAAGGCCTGCCCCACCAGGCGCAGGAGATTCTGCTGCTGGCTGTCAACAACATCCAATAGGTGAATATTTTTGGCGTCCCCGCCTCCGGCGAGCTCGAAATTTGCGTACAGGATATTATTATTCTCATCGACAACTATTACGTACTCATTCCCCGGAACGATGATGCTTAAAAGGGAGCGCCACCAATTCTGTTCGGCGTCCTTGTATTTACGGTCCCGGTTCACGATGCCGTCTATTTCAATCTTCATCTTGTTCAGCAGGCGTGCAACAGCATCGGCCAAGTCGCCGATCTCATCCTTCTTCGACGGAAAACGCAGATCAAAATTCTTAAGCGAGATGGTCTCAACGCTATCTTTGAGCGTCTCCATAGGCGAGATGATAAAATGATGGAGGAAGAAGTAAAGGGGCAGGCCCAACAAAAACAGAACACCTATTGCGCCAAAAATATACTTCCGCATCGCAACTCCGATCAGCACGTCGGCGCCGGCCTTGGACACCAGGACGTCTATAATACCTATAATCTCGCCACGCACGGAAAATGGGATCGCAATTTCATAAAAAGGCTCTTTTGGAACCTGCCGGACCTTAGGCAGCTTTGAAAGATACGCCTGGCCGATGGCGTCCGTGGGCGGCGGATAATCCTTCTGAAAATCGGCCCATGCCATACCGATAAAACGCGATTGTTTATGCCAGCGCACCGTGCCCGCACGGCTCAGATACAGAACGGAAGCGATGCGCTCGTCCTTAACAAGCGACTGCATTATGTCGTACTCTCCGAATGAGATGATCTTGGGGTTCTTGAGAAGGCCGTTGCGCATTGTGGGGGCGTAGACCCTTACGGTCTCAGTTATATCCTTTTTCAATTTCTCGTCAAAAGTCCACTTAAAAAGGTTGTAATAGAAAACCCCGCCCAAACAAAGGACATAAATACCGATGCCGGTAAACCAAAGGAGCCATTTAACAGTAAGCCGCATAATAAAACCTTCCAGACTATCCGCCATCCACAGTCAACCAGGAACCGTATAAATTTTACATAACAGGCATTTCAAAATTATTGCAAAACAATGAATAAACAACCTCCCCCAAAAAACGGAGCCGCCTGTTAAGCGGCCCCCGACAGAAAACGGTTACGGATAATAATTAGCCCGAATCCTGCAGTTCAGGATGATTACCATAGAGAAATCAGTGGAACAAAATTATTCTGCAGGATTCCCCGCGCAGCGGGCGGAGGGCCAAGCGCTATGCGCGACAGGCCCGCCGGGGTGTATTCCTCCCGAAGGGCGCCCGTTATACGGGCGGAAAACTTCAACTGAAGTTTTCAGGTCAGCCTCAAAGCCGCAGCTGCAATTTCGCGGCAAACCTTACAGCCGAATTCCCCGCCCTAATTCTGTCACTAACCACTATCCACTGTTTTATTGCCCGCCGGCCTGGTATTGCTCAATACGCTTCATGCCGGCCTCGGCGTCGGAATTGCCCGGATCCAATTGCTTAGCGATAGTCCACTCATCAAGGGCTTTCTCATAGTTGAAATTTTGAAAATATTTCAAGCCTTCCAGGTAATGCTGCTGCGAGGACAGGCGGTTCTCCTCGGTCGGACCCTGGGTTTTGACGGGGCCTTCCACCGAAGCTCCGCTTCGCTTTGCATCCTCTTCCGCTTTTTTGCGGTCATCTTCCTCTTTCTTGCGCCGCTCTTCCTCGTCCTTGGCGCGTTTCGCGGCCTCTTCGGAGCGGCGCCGCTTTTCTTCGGATTCAAGGCGCATCTGTTCCTTGGCGCGGGAGATCAGTTTGTCCAGATAGGTGAGGTTGGCGGTGTAAGGCTTGGCCGTATTCCATTCTCCGATAGCGTCGGTATATCTCCTCTCACCGTAAAATTTTTTACCGCGTCCGATATAGCCCTGCTCGATTTCATTCTTGACCTCTGTCAGCAGCTTATTGGCCTTGGAATCACCGGGCTGGATCTCCAGCACGCTCCTTAACCCCTCATAAGCATCCCGAAGCTTTCCTTGCGCGTAATACTCCAGCGCTCCCTTCAGTTTCTCGTTGGCTGATTCCTGACGGAGTTCGTCCTCGACCCTGGTAATATACTCCACCACTCTGGCGTCTCTGGGCTTAATCAGCAGAGCGTCATAGAAGTTATCCAACGCCATTTTCAAGTCACGCCGGGCGTAGAGCTGAGAGCCTTTCTGAAAATAATAATCGCGCAGGTCATCTTTCATCTTGGCCAGCCAGTATTTGGCTTTAATGTTGTTAGGGGAAAGCTTTACCACTTCCTCCATCTTCTTGTGAGCGTCCAGAATCCTGCCCTCGTTGTATAAGGAAAGGGCGCTCTTAAAGCGGTCCTCCAACATAAGCTTTTCGGACATGCCGGGGCGTAAAGAACCGCGCAGCTGATTGGACGCCTCCAACAGCATGCCGGCGTCCTCAAAATTGGGGTCTATGGAAAGGATCTTGTTCGCCAGGTCACGCGCGTCCTCGTAGTTACCGTCGCGGTAATAGTTGAAGGCGTTCTCATAAACATTCATCAGCATCTTGGATTGGATCTTGGCCTTTTCCAGCCGGATGGTCTCAATAAAACGTTTTTTCTCCGACAGTTCGCTAAGTGAACCCAGGCCGGTTTTCTGAAGGTCAAGGAAAAGAGACTCTTCGCTTTTTACCCGCATTTTCTCCTGGGCGAAAGCCGGGGCGCAAAGCGCCGCCGAAAAAATCATCGATAAAAGTATGTTTTTCATAAAGGACCCTTTGCTTCCGGATCACCCGCTTATACCTGCCCTCTAACCTCTGCCGTTAAAACGGCATGCCGCCGGTCATAAGATCCGCTATCATGGGCGACAACATAAGGATAAACACCGTAGGGAAAATAAAGATGAACAAAGGTATAAGCATTTTGGTGGAGGCCTGGGCCGCGAGCTTTTCGGCTTTGTTCAGTCTGCGGAAGCGCATATCCGCGGAGTAGTTGCGCAGAAGCTCAACGAGGCTGGTACCCAGTTCGTCCGATTGTATGACCAGGCCCACGAAAGAACGCACTTCCTGCAGCCCTGTCCGCATTGAAAGGCGCCTGAGCGCGTCCCGCCTTGAATAACCCAGCTGAACCTCGTTAATGGTTCTTTCCACCTCAACTTCCAGACAGGTTTTAACGGGCACGATCTTGACTATACGGTCAAAAGCGCTCATGTAGTCAAGGCCGGATTCGATCATCAGCGCGGCAAGGTCCACGAAGGTCGGAAAATTATGGATTATCTCCTGCTGGCGGGCCCGTATCTTGCGCGAATAGTAAAACACGTCCGGCAGCAGGAAACCAAGCGGCGCGAAGATAACCACGAAATAAGAATCTGTTAAAACATAAAAGATGACGGGCAAGGCCGCGGCCAGTATCATCTTAATGTGCAGCATTTTAAGCGGGTCGGTGTTCACCGGCCGGCCAAGGAGCATATACCGCTCTTCCAGCTTTTTCTCCAGCCCCAGGCCCCTCGCGAAGAACAGGTCCAGTTTGTCCCAGAAATTTTTACTTTCCTCCAGCTTTGAAAAAACCGAAACCTCCTTGCCCTCCATATCGCTGATGTCGCCGATGGCCGAACGCTCCTCCTCCCTGGGAGCGAAGAAACGCTGCACGGCCGCGCCGACAGCGATAGAGCCTAAGAAGGCGAGGGACATCAGGAAATATTTTGTAAAAGCGTCCATAGCGATCCTTAACCGCAGAGAATTAGAGGATTGGAAGACTGGAGGACTAGCCAGAAATAGCCGGAGAAACTTGTAACAGCGCGTTCTGCACTAATCCTTTAGTCCTCTAATCCTCCAATCCTCTATATTCTTACACCTTTATCTTGCCCAGGCTTGAGACAACCTTCATGCCGATGGCTATCCAGATAGCGCAGCCGACGAAAACGCCCATGCCCAGCGGGGTGCTGTAAAATTTTATCATCGTGTCGGGCTGGAATACAAACATGACACCGACCATAACCCAGGGCATGATGCCCACTACTATGGACTGAATGCGCTGCTGCGCCGTCATAGCTTTTGTTTTTTCTTCGAGCTTTGATTCTTCCCGGATATCTATGACTATGCGCTCAAACACCTTGGTCAGATTACCGCCCATCTGCCGCTGCAGAACTATCGCACGGATCATATATGAAAGCATCTTGCTGGAAACACGGTCTTCCATGCCGCCAAGAGCGCGCTCAAAGGGTGTGCCCAGCTGATAATTCTTGATAACGAGAGCGAACTCATCTGAAATGGGCGGCAAAAGATCCTTTGAAACCATATCGAATCCCTGAACGATATCCAGACCGGAACGCAGAGCGTTGGCCAGCAGAATCAAAGCGTCCATCAATTGGGTGTCGATCTTGAGGCCGCGCCGCAACTTCATGGAGTTCAGCACATAGGTGGGAGTCTTAAGCCCGACAAACATGCCCAGCACGGTCATAAAGACGAACACCAGCAGATTGAAACTCAACAGACCCACCAGCGCGAAAAGTCCTGCCGGGATAAAAACCAGATAATGAACCTTTATATCTATGAACTGCCTGGAAAACGCATCGCTCCACTTGTCAACCTTCGTGGAGTAATCGGCCACCATTTTATCGGTCTTCTCCTCATTCATGATGAAGTAGAGCCTGACCGACAAGAAGACGAGCAGAATGCCCAGAACCGTGGCCGCGGTAAGTATGGCCTGCTGGGCTTTGGAGGGCATCAGAGGCGGCGAGTAGGCGCGGGGCGCCCTGAAAAGCAGGCTGAAGGAGTCCTGGCTCAGGACGGAGATGGCGGCTACCGCCTCGGCGTATCGCTGCTGATCGGCGCTTGAAATAGCATCCGATATGCTCTCCATCTCTTTCAATATGAGATTAAAGACGGAGAGCAGCGTGCGTCCGCGGCCGTTCATGGAATCATAGCGCTTGGCGCGGTAAAGCCGGTCCAGAGACATCTGAAACCTTATTCTGATATCTGCGTATTCCTTGACCAGAAGGCCGGGGGAAATCTCGGCGCCCATTTCCTCGCGCGGAAAAGTTTTTTTGGTCAATTCCAGGAACTCGTAAAGAATGGAAACAGGCGTCTGCCAGAGCGACGCTTCGGAAATTTCGCCTTCCTCCGGATCGCGCCACACCTTGTTATTGAGCATAACAGGGACGGCAGTCTCCACCCATTTAGGCATTTTGATATTTACGGTCGCGCCTTTGCACTTTACGGGATAATCGCTGAGCTTGGGGTCGTGTTCCGGGGCCAGATAGTAATAGAAAAGCTGCATCTTGGTGGCAGCGCAGGTGACCTCAGCCATCTGGCTTTTGGCCAAAACGCCCGCGTCAAGCGAGGGCACAGGGGTCAGGGTATAGGGCAGAGGGCAGAGGGCGGCAAAAACAAAAAGAACGCCGATGAAACGCTTTTTACATGGCGCAATCAGGTTTGATAACGTAAAAATATTCATACCCGAAAATCCTCACACCGCGCTCTACACTGAACCCTATACCCTACTTCTTTACGCCTCGGGCGCGTTTTTGCTCTTCGGTCCAGAAAAGTTCCACCGGCATGTTGATGCCGTGGGTTTCGAAATCTTTGAAGAATTTGGGCGGATCGCCCGTGGCCGAGAAATGGCCGAGCACCCGGCCGGTATCTTTGTCTATGCCTGTCTGGTGATATCTGTAGATATCGTGCGTAGTTATCTGGTTCTCCTCACGGCCGGTGATCTCGGTGACCGCGGTGATTTTTCTGGTACCGTCTGAAAACCTGGTCAACTGCACGACCATGTGCACGGCGGAAGCTATCATTTCCCGCAAAGCCCAGATAGGAAGATCGGCGCCGGCCATAAGGCACATGGCTTCCATGCGGGTAAGGGCGTCGCGCGGAGTGTTGGCGTGTATGGTGGCGAGCGATCCTTCGTGACCGGTGTTCATAGCCTGTAACATATCCAAAGCCTCGGAGCCGCGGACCTCGCCGACCACAATGCGGTCGGGGCGCATACGAAGGCAGTTCTTCACCAGATCGCGTATGGTAATCTCGCCCTTGCCCTCAATGTTCGGGGGACGGCTTTCAAGGCGCACCCAATGCTCCTGCTGCAGGCGCAACTCGGCCACGTCTTCCACGGTCACGATACGCTCTTCTTCAGGTATATAACTGGACAACATGTTGAGGAAAGTGGTTTTACCGGTACCGGTACCGCCTGAGATTATGATATCCTTGCGCAGCCTGACACAGGCCTTCAGGAAGTCCACGCAGTCCTGCGAGATGCTGTTTTTTTTGACAAGTTCGGTATCGGTGAAAGGCTTGTTAGAAAATCTTCTTATGGTGAGCGTTGGCCCGGAGACGGCCAGCGGCGGGATGATGGCGTTGACGCGGGAACCGTCCTTAAGGCGGGCGTCCACCAGCGGCACGGACTCGTCTATGCGCCTGCCCAGGGGAGCCACGATCCTCTTCATAACCTGGATTATCTGCTCTTCGTTCCTGAACTTATATTTGGTAAGCGTCAGTTTGCCGGCCCTTTCAATGAACACCCGGTCCGGGGCGTTCACCATGATTTCAGTGACGGCCGGATCCCGCATTAACTCTTCCAGGGGACCCAGACCTAGAATCTCGTCCAGAAGTTCGTTTATGAATTTGGCGCGCTGCTCTCTGGTGAGAGGCATGGAGGCCTCTTTCTGCAGAAGGCCATTGATGATCAGATCCACTTTTTTTCTGGTCGCCTCGTTAGCGGCGGCATCCTCAGTTATTTTAATTCGTTCCGTTTCAAGCGCTGAAACCACATCCCGATGCATTTTCATTTTAAGCTCGTCCCAAAAATCAGGCACATCAACTCTGGCCACGGGCTGGGCCGGTTGCGGGGCCCCGGAAGCGGGTTCCGCCTCACGGTTTAATTTCCTCCACAGCATATCAGAACCATGAACAAATTCAGGGGACGCCACGCTGGAAACCCATTGCTTCTCCGCAGGTTTTAGTTCCGAAAGACGGCCCATGAGCACGCGCAGGATCTTCACCCACTGGGTGTTGGGCTGCTCTACTATAAGTATCTTGTTCTGATTGGTGTAGCCGGGCAGGGCGTCTTCCCAGGGCATGAAAGCCAGAATATCTTTATTCATCTGCTTGTAAAACTTCTCGACTTCATTGGGGCTGATGGCGCCGGGCATATCGTAAAGATTACAAATGACCTCAAACTTGCTCATCGGAAAATGCAGTTCGTTTATCTCGCGAAAAGTGGCAGCCGTGGCGTTGAGCGAGGAAACGTTGGAATTTGTGACCCAAAATACGAGATCCGAAATATCGAACGCGAAAACCTGCATCGGGAAATATGGGTCAACATCTATAAAAATATCAAAGGACTGCGAAAGCTTGGAGAGTATGGGCAGAATGAGGTCCGGGGACATTTTGGAAACATCGGAACGCCTCTTGGCCAACGGCAGTACGCCCACACCGTAGGACGAAATCGGAATTTTCCCCCTCAGCAGCGCTCCCAGGGCGCTGACCGATTCGCGGCCCAGCGTCTTGATGATGTCGGCCATGGCCGGCGGGTTGAGGCCGAGGAGCATGGCCTGCTCCTGCCTGCACATGGGATCCAGAGGAATAATAATAACATTCCTTTTTTGATAATTCGCCCAGGCAAGGGCCAGGTTGACGCAAATAGAAGTTTTGCCCACGCCCTCTTTAGGGCCTGAGAATGTTATGACTCGCGGCGCGGGATCAATATTTTCCATATAACTCAGTCTGACGGCTTTGAATATTTAATTTTAAGGCGGTCCGGCTATCCAGCCGCCCGGCTATTTAATTATATCGAACGTGACGAACAGGAACAGCGAGCTTTGCTCTTCCACGATATCGGTTGAACTGAACAAAGCGCCTAACAGCGGGATACTGCCCAGCAGCGGCACCCGGCTCTTGGAAACGTTCCTGTTGCTTCGCTTAAGCCCGCCGATAACCAGCGTCTCGCCGCTTTTCAGTTCCACCTCGGTCTGGATCTGGCGGGTGATCATGGATGGAATGGTGGTGCCGCCCACATTTACGGGCTTCGAATAGTCGGGGTTGGAAACTTCAAGCTGCAGCTGCACATCCACAGTATCCTTTTTTTCCGTGATAATGACCGGCAGGACATTCAGGATGACACCGAATTTTTTAAACTCCGCGCCGACGCCCTGCGCGTTGGAATAGGGAACCGGGATCTCGCCGCCCACGGTAAAATTGGCCTGAGTGCCGCTCTTCGTGATGACCTTGGGGTTTGATAAAAGTTGGGCCTTGCCTTCTGTCTCAAGCAGTCTTAATTTGGTCGCCAGCGCGGTCCGTCTTTCAAAGTTGCCTATCGTCATGATGCCGGGAATATTTTTCTCTCCGAAATCGAACTCCTGACTCCAGGAAAAGCCGACAGCCTTCTGAATGGAACCGCTTATTTCCACGATATCAGCGCTTACGGCGACCATTTCGCTCTTCTGCGCCCAGGCAGAGGGAGCGATGGACAAAACCAGCACAAGAAAGTAAAATCTTCGCATAGTCATAATCTCCAAGTTCAGGTTAAGGATCAAGCAGAAAGTGATAAGGAGTAAGCCGCTAAAGTAGTTAAACCTTAATCCACTTAATCCTTACCGCCTGATCCCTATTTTATAAGCCTTTTAAAGCTCGCTATTTCCATAGGATGCAGCTCCACATCGCCAAGACCCCGCACAATAATGGAAACATCTCCGACTTTCATGGAAAGAGACAGGTACTGCGCCTCGTTCGGGTTAAGTGACAGGCTTATAACACCCTTGTCGGAAAAAGCCTGATCAGCGGCCACCTGGGCTTCCTTCGCTTTCGCCTGGATAGAAGAAATACCCTGACCGAGATTAGTTCCTACTCCCAGCACTAAAACATTCTGGAGTATGGTAGCTGTCACCTTTTCCTTCCGATTGTCCCCCATAGAGGCCTCAAAGGTCACAAGCACATCTATCCTGTCGCCTGGTTTTATCAGTCGCAGCAGCTCGTTCTCCATGGGCAAGACGCATCCACGGTAACCGGGCGGGACCTTTACACTCAACCCGGCTTCCGGACTCAGGGAAACCAGGGACGACAAAGTGATCTGATTGCCCTTGGGAATCCTGACAGCAGTCACGAGATTGGAAACCATCTTGATATCGGAAGCGCTGCGGATCTCCTGCGCATCCTGCTGTATGTATTGCCTGGGCATCTGCACTATTTCCACGAGATCTTCCTTAAGAATGGTGCGCGCCGGCAAATCATACTTGGCGACCAGCACCTGGGCGGGCTCCTGCGCGTTGGTGATAGCCCGCTCTTTGGATGTCAGAACCCACCAGTAAACGCTGGCGGCAAAAATGGCGAGGATTACCGGCACCATGACACCTTTCTTTTCCATGACACATTCTCCTTAACAAATTATAGAATCCGCAGATTACAACTTTATTAAATAATTGATGAATAAGGATTAAGTTCCAATCCCGCGCCATCCTTACTCCAAACCGCTTAATCCCGACCAGCTGTCATTTACCTATTGCGGCATCCTACTGAAAGACCGGCTTTTCTATAGGCATCCGCACTTTCACAGTTATGTTCTTTATCCGCCTGCCTTTGGGCGGATCGGAGAAAAAATAGCTGGAGCCCGGAAAAACAAGCTTAGCCGGGAAAATCAGCGTCACCAGCAGATCTTCATTGGTGTGCGTACTCGGGTTCGACGAAGCCTTTGGCTGCGGGTCCACGCCTGTAATCTCGCTGGTCACCGCCAGTTGTATCTGGCCCGGATTTTTGAACATCTTGGAAATCACGGAGCGCATCTTGGACTCAGCCATCCCCACATTGGAGGTTGTGCTGGAACTGCCGCCCGGGGGCCCCGCCACCAGAGAGCCTATCCGCGCCAGCTCATAAGCGCAATGGTGCACAAGAATGGTCTGGTATGCGAGATTTCCCAGCTCCATGATGAAAAAAAGCATCAGCATGAAAACAGGCAGAACCAGAAGGAGCTCCACGGTAACCTGAGCCGCTCTTTTTATTTTTAAAGAACAAGCCGCAAATCCCTGCCGGACATTTAAAACCCGTAGGGAAAACCGGAACAGTCCATCCAAGGACTCTTTAAAAGCCACAAAATCTCCAATGCTAAGACAGAAAGCCATCCGGCAGTTTAGAGGCACAGCAGTTCAGCAATTTAGACGCGCATTTGAATTGCTTTACATCTAAATTGCTTGGCCTCTCTACTTACCTCCAGACGGCTTTGCCTCTACTATTAATTGTTGCCGCCGCCAGAACCAAGAGATCCGGCCGCGCCGTTAATCATGCCCTGGATCTTGGTAAATAGCGCGGGCATATAATTCTTGAGAGCCATACCGGCTATGAGCACCACGCCCACGACTACAGCCAACATCAACAGGTATTCCACGGTGTTCTGGCCTTTCCTGTTTTTTGCCGCCTGATGGCTATAAGCCCTTGATACGGCTCCAACGCTCATGGTGAACAGTCTGTTCATTTTACTAGTCCTCCAAGTATTTATTTGTAATCAATTATATCTAAATTCACAAAGATTCCGGGCCCGGCTCTAATAATCAGTCTTCCTGGACGCCTTAGCCGCTCATAACTTACGCCCACTTCTTAGCTCTTACCAGGGGTCCTCCTGATACATCTTGAGTATTATGACCCCGCCGCTGGTGAACTGTTTGGACAGGTACCACTGCAGGGAGGTATACACCAGTGAGAAGGCAACTGTAAGAGCCACCGTCACCAGAAGGTACTCCACAGCGGTCTGCCCCCTGCGAAGGGTAGAGGGTGGGCATAGGGGAGAGGATAAAAAGCGCTTCAAATTGAATTTACGCTTCATAAGCTTCTCTGATATATCCCATGAACCCTACACGCGCAATTAGAACTGTACCTTAAACATGATTTGGTCGGACTTGCCAAGCGCGCCATAAGGCACCATGGCGTAATCGAAAGACATCCCGAAGCCCATGGCCTGCGCGCTATATATCCCTATTCCAAAAGTCCAGCCGCTGGTTTCGCTCAGACCCAGGGTATCAAGAGTCTTGTCATCATAATTCTTGCCGTAACTGTCCGCGTGGGTATAGCCGACGCGCATGCTTACGCGGCCGACCTGCAGCAACTCCTCCGGGAGATTAAATTCCATACCAAAGCCGGAAAGATTTTTACGGTCAGAATAGGCTTTTGATTCCACCAACGCCGTAAGAAACGGGTTTAAAGAGAAGGCTACACCGGTGCGCTGAACCTTCACAACCTGGTCTGCCTTGCCGGAGAAATTGGCCCCCGACCAGCCGAATGAGAGCTTGCGTCCCAGTTTTAGAACGAGGCCGGCGTCAAAAACAAGATTATTGTATTTGGTGGTATAGTTGTCTTCCATCACGCTCTTGGCGCTGACGCCAAGGAGCAGTTTTTCCAGAAAAAAACTTTTAGCCAGGGTGAGCGTGGCATAGCCGTTGCGCACTTTTACATCTTCACCATATTGCGGAATCCCCTCCTGGTTCCTGACATCGAACCCTTCCATTCCGTAATAGGCGACATTAACACCCACAACCGACTGGCCAATAGGGTGCACATATGCGATGGACTGGCCGGAATAGTCCTGAAACCAGCTCAGATGCGAAAAGCTGGCTTCACGCAGCTGCGAAGAAGCGACTCCGGCTGGATTTATAGTCATGGCCTCCGTTCCCTCCATAATAGAAACGCCGCAGTTGCCAAGCGCTTGCGCACGGGGGCTGCCGGTGGGAATCTTCATAAACACGGCTCCGGCCGTGCCCGCTTTCGCGTCCGAAGCGTAAAGCAGAGCGGAAGGGCCGGGTGTCAGGGTGGAGGCAAAAACGAACGCCGAAACCAAAAACATTTTTTTAAAAACCGCGCTTTTTATGACTTTCATAAAATCCTCTAGAGCTGATTCGTAAAGCGTGAAGCGCAAACCGGAAAGAGTCTAAGACAAATTCCCTCAAAATTAAACTCACGCCCCTTTACGACTTACGCTTTCCGCTTTACGCACATTACGGCACAAGTATCTTCTTGACTATCTGGAACGCGCCTTTTGCTCCGTCCCGGCCTTCAAGCCTGATTACCGCAAAGTACACTCCGGGAGCGACAGCATTGCCGGAGCTGTTTTTCTTGTCCCATGGAATAGTTTTGACTACCGCGCCGGCCACCAGACCGGAGCTGTAACTATACACCAGGTCTCCGACCAGATTGTAAATCTTTATGGTAAGTTCAGAATTAACATATATCGGGATATGGAACCAGCCGCTATTCCCGGTGTAGGGATTGGGGGCGAACCAGATATCCTGCGCCAGTTGCGCGTCGTCGCTGCTCTGGCCATTGACCACCGGGATATTGTCGATTATGGAGTCGGAGGCCAATCCAGCGTTGCCCGACACCGTTCCGTTCAGCATACTGACATTCTCGCTGCTGGTCGAGCCATACACTTTAAAAACATAGTTTCCGTCCGGCACTCTTGAAAGAGTGAGGTCCGTACCGTCCCAATACTCGGAAATCTGGGTTCTTGCCGGGCGCACTCCCACGAACATTTTCACGAGCTTGTCCGAAGGGCAGCTCACAGATGGTTTCACGCACGAAGCGAGGGAGGTGCCCGGTTTGTAAATTTTGGTTACGACCGTCATCGGCTCGGAAACCTGATATGAGACAATACCGGGCGATTCAAGGGTCTGAGGCGTTATGGCCATATCAAAGATCCTGAGCGGATCGACTTCTATTGTCTGTTGCACCGTGGCCACTGAGAGCAGCTTGTCGCCGATATCTCTGGCAACCACCCTCACGACATAACTGTTCCAAGGCACAAAGTCGGTGCTTGGGCAGGCCGCGGTATTGGTGCATCTCCCGTCCCAGTAATCTCTCTGATCTATGTCGCCGTCCCGGATCTCGCCGTTTATAACATCCGCGAAGACCTGCAGATTGCCTCCGGAAGGCGGGATTCCCAGTATCTGGATAGTGACCGAAGACTGGCGGGTGAGCATATACTCTATCTCGTAAGGCGGCAGTTTTACGGTGTCAGAAGAGTTGTACATTGTAGGGATGTTGGGAATCACCTCAAAAAGCGTGAACGCAATCTGCCCCCGGGAAACGTCCAGGTAGCCGTAAACCCTATCCGTGGCGTACATCACCTGAGCCGTGCCGGTGGAACTGGTCACCAGGGTGAATGGGTATCTGCCATCGGCCACCAGTTCTCCGTTATTATCCCGGCCGTCCCAGTATTCGGTTATCTTGAAGCGGCCCGGCCGTATGCCGGCGACAGTGTAGACCGGACTGGCGGACAGACCCGACACCGGGTCGCGGACATCCGGCGGCCAACTGGTGTAAGGATCTATGACAATATCCGGCTCGTAAACATTAAGCGATATAAACATCGTCTGCGACATCTCAAAACTGATATTCGCGGTATCGGAAGTCCCGCCTAAAAGCGGCGTCGTCTTGACGTCTATTATGCGGAACATGTCAACGGGGGTCCTGACAGTCGTCCTGGTGAATCTGGTTGTTATACATGAGGCCGGATCCTCGGCTATCAACTCAGCCTGGTAAACGCCAGCGGGAACATAGTTCCCCGAGTCGTCCTTGCCATCCCAGAGCTCGCGGTTGGAAAAATTAGCGGCTCTTGTCTCGCGGCTTATAAGGTGACGGATTGGTGTAACGCTGTTGTCCGGCAGGATATTCAGCGTGAACAGGGCGTCACGGGCCGGCGTATAGCGGAAATAAAACGGATCCAGGCCGGCCACTGATGGCGAAGACCCTATTACCGTAGAGGACGGGGATATAAGACTGACCACAAGGCCCCTTGCCACCGGTATTGCCCCCACCGACAGCCGCTTGTTTCGTATGACGCTCGCTCCCGACGGCAGCTCCGCCCAGATGGCGTATACATATTGGCCGTCACAAACCGGGTTGCCGCTGGCGTCGCGGCCGTCCCATATTGTCGAGACCGACTGACGCCCCGGCTGCTGCTCGGTTATAAGCCTGAGACGCGTTCCGCTGAAAGGCGGATCATGCGTGACATTATTGAGGTCGCTAAAAACCGTATCCGGCGTATAGATGCCGACATAAACCGTGGCGGACTCGGTGAGCATATACGATATGACAGCCTGGTCGGTAGAGCTGGCCCCCAACGGTTTTATGGCGATATCGGTTATTTGCAACGGATCATGGGAGATCGTGGCGTAGTAAGTGTAGGCATGGTCTATACCCGTCCAATTGTCCTGTGATTCGGCATTAATCTCGGCTCTATAGACGCCCGGAGGGGCCATCTTACCGGTATTGTCGCGGCCGTCCCAAAAATCACCGTTCGTCAGCGTGCCGTCAGGGACGCCCTCTCCGACTCTGGGAATATAGTTCAGCAACTGGCGCACAAACGGCAATTCGCCACCGACATTTTCGGCCGAATATATCGTAATAGTGGTGGTAGCGTCCTTGCTGAGCCGGTAAAGTATGTTATACGGCTGGGCCGCCACGCCCGTGATCTTCCCCACCACAGTGGGGGTAGACCGCACCGTGTGAATATTTATAACGTCCACCTGTATAGGTATCTGGTTCTGGCCGGGGAAGGCCGCAGTCTGTTCTATAGAAATATTTCCTACCGTAGCGCTGGTCTCATTGGTCTTTACCTTGGCCCGGAAGCCGAACTGGCCGTTGGTTTTGCCGAATATACCGTTTAAATTGTAGGAGCCGTCCCAGGCGGTACAAAAATAATGATCATCTCCCCCGATAGTCTGCTCCGCGGGGGTTCCCGTGAGCTGCTGGCAGGTGCCAATGTCAAACATGCTGACTGTTTTTATGGGCGGAGTAGAAGCCGGGTCAAGCGGGTTGCCGCCGCTGGTGAATTTGAAAATTTCAAAATTCAGCTCATTTATACCGAATGTGGTGGGAGTGCTGGCGACCACGCACTTTATCTTGGCGCACAGGGCCAGACAACCGCCGGGGTAACTACCCTGCGGCTTTTCAAACTCTATGCGGGAAGAATTTTTCCACACTTCATTGCCGGAGGTCACGAAAGACACCTTATTGCCGATGCCGGCGTCTTTACAATAATTGAAGCCTCCGTCCCCGACATTAATGTCGGCCACAAAAAGCTGCTGAGCGCGGGCCGCCGGAACGAAAAAAATGCCGAACAGAACGGCTGTAAAAATCAGAAATATTTTGTTATTCATAAAAAGCCCTTTGGAGCCAAGATTCTAAAGATTCGGCACTTGGGCGCTAAAATCAAACATCAAGTTCTTAAAACTTGCGCGCGCTCCTATACCGCTTAATCCTTTCTCCCTGTTAATTCTGCCATTTTGCCGATACAAAATCAATGTCATTTAAAAACCGTTAAGACACCTGCTCCGATCCGAAATAGTATTAATCAGTTTTAAGCTTGTTTTCCGGGGGCAAACTCTCCGGGTCGCAAAGTTCTCGCCCCCCCCTTGCGCCCGGCATCAAGGTTGAATTTAGCGACAGAAAGCCTGGACTCCAGCGTAGCAGCTTTTTCTTCGGCCTCTTTTATCTTTTTCTCGAAGCCAGCCCTGACGCGCCTTTCCGCCATAAGTTCGGACAAAGTTTTCTCAGAAACTTCTCTGGCGGCGCAAAATTTACGTTCCATGACAACGAGCGCGTCTTTCAGATTGGCTTGTTCCACTACTGATTTTGTGAATTTTTCCCGCCACTCTTCGCTCCTGAGCTTAAAACCTTCCAACCGCGCGGAGAGGCCGGCCATTTCCATCCTGGTCCGCTCAAGAACCTCAGTCAACCGCGCAACTTCGCGGGCATGCCTGCTCTTCTGGGCCTCCAGCATCTTACCGGACTCCCCCAGACTTAGCGCCGCGGAAAGTTCTTCGCTGATGGCTTGTTCCCGGGCCTCCTGACAACACTGCTTAAGCTCGCCTAGTTGCGCGCGGGTCTCGCACAGCTGGGCTGACAGGTCGCGGATGTTGGACTCCTTTACTTCCAACAGACATTTCCAATCGCTTTCCGCCTTGGAAAAATTATTTTTGAGAAACTGAATAGTTTCGACCTGAGACTCCGAGAAATGCGCAGATGAAACAGAAACCTCGGGGGTGTACACTTTCCCCGACGCCTTCTTCCAGAGTTCGCCCAGCTGCCTGTCTATTTCTTTGCTTTCCATAAATTCAGATCTGGAATTAAATGGCAATGATTTCCGCTCACTTAATTCTCGCTGCCGGCCGCTCACGCCCTATCATCAGTCTACCAGCGCAGCGTTGCCCTGTCATGAAATAAATGTTAAGAAAAGGTTACAGGTGGGACAGGCGGGATGTATTGAAGACTTCAGATTCCGCAATCTTCAAATCTTTATACTCACTCTTTGATAGTATTTTTTTTCTCTTCCGCTTTCAACTTCTCAACTTCTCCGGCCAGAGCTATACCCCCGCGGCCGTGGGATTTCACCCAATAGAGGGCGTCATCGGCTTTTTCAAGCAGGGCTTCCATGGACGCGGCATCAGCGGGGAATGTGGATATACCCAGACTGACCGAAACACTTAGCTCCCTGGTCTTTGAAAAGGCCACCGGGATTTTTATTTCCCTAATCTCGGCGGCGAGACGCCTGCCCAGTTTTCCGGCCTCTTCGCCGGTGGCCTGGGGCAGCAGAATAAGAATCTCGTCACCCCCGTAGCGGCAGGGAAAATCTATCTTGCGCAAATTGGAAAGTATTACCCGGCCTATTTCCTTAAGCACCCGGTCGCCTATCTGGTGGCCGTAAGTGTCGTTAACTTCCTTAAAATAGTCCACATCCACCCAGATCATGGCGAGCGGCTGCTTAAAACGCTCGGCGCGATAGAATTCCTCCTGAAAGCGCTGGTTAAAATACCGCCGCAGCGGCAGCTTGGTCAGTTCGTCAAAAAGGGAAAGTTCCTCCACCTTATCGAAGAGCCGCACATTATCCAGCGCCAGGCCGATCTGCCCCGCGAAAGACTTCAGCATGGCAAGTTCTCCCTGCTCGATCTTCTGCTGGCTTAAAAGATTATCCACTATCAGCAGCCCTATGGTGACACCCTGCACGACCAGGGGCATATAAAGCACGCATTCTTTGTAGCGCTCCATGAACACGCCGGAGCTATGGCCCAACACGATGTCCGCAAAGCGGTGCGCACCGGCCTCCAGAGGTATTTCCTCGTAAGCGATACTCTTGATCTGACCGCGGATATCGGAGCTGAGCTCTCCTTTCAACTTCTCGGCTTTCTCGTCGATCAGGTAGAGTCGCACGCGGTCGAAGCCGAAATATGTTTGGATGCCCGTCAGGATATGTTTAAAACTCTCCCTGACCCTGAGCGAATTGGCGAAGATCTCTGTCAGTTCTGTAATCGCTCCCAAATTCTTGGCGTATTTTTTATTGAGCCCCACAAATTCCGCTTTATAATAACTGCGCATAAAATCGCCCAAATGTTCATGCGCGGCCCCGGCTTCAGCCGGAGAAAAACGCCTTTTACCGGAGGAACGCTCCAACTTGATGAGCCCCTGCAACGGGGCCTCGCGGCTGACAGATGAGGAGTATATCTCGATCAGGAACGGAACCAGCAGAAAATGACCGGCTTTGTTCCTGAAAACAACAGGCTTAAGCGAACCGAGAGCGGACGCCGCCGGCGAATCTGGCGACGGTCGGACGCTCTCCTCAGCTTCAAAAGATACGCCGCCAGCGCGGCGCATCATCAGACGCAGGAGTGAGTTTTTTTCATCATGATAGTAAAAAGATACGCGGTCAGCGGCGAAAAGTTTTGCCGCAGATTCCAGCAGCCCCTTTAAAAAAGCTTCCCGGCTTTCGTAGAAAACGGGCTTTTTTTCGCTAATACCGCTCAGGATTTTTTTCATCTTCATCATATAAAACCGAAGTAAGGCAATTCAGACGCAAAGCAGTCCAGAAGCATAGCAGTTTGGATGTAAAGCAATTTCGCTGAATTGCTGAACGGCTTTGCCTCTAGCGTAGTGCTACGCACTACGCTAGTACAGCGACAGCAGATAATCTATCTCACCCTGAGCTATTATAAGCTCGCGCATAAAATCTTCGCTCACATATGCCTGTCTTGAGATGCGCAGAGACGCGCGCCAAAGCGCGCGGTCAAGCAGCAACTCCGCCGTTGGATAGACTGTCGTGTTTGGAGTAAGCCCCGGTGCGGAAAATATTTCCCGCCATACGCCTTCATCACGGGCGGCCTCAAGCGTTTCCTCAAAGGCATGCTTCAGGCATGGGAAAACTCCAAACGCCGCTGCGAAAGAGCTGCTGTTGTCCTCGGAAAGAGCCCATTTCATAAATAACCCGGCCTCCTTCAGGTGCGCAGATCCCGACGAGGCCGCGAGGTTGTAACTAAAAATCGGATTTTTTTTCCTGGGGCCCGGCAGCCGGGCTGGTTTAAAAACGCTTTTCCGGCCCAACGACGCAGGCGCCCTGCTACCCAGCACAATGGCGGTCGAATCCTCGTAAAAAGGCCCGCCTTCGAAGGCAGCTTCACTAAATAGGGGCATATAACCCTTGAGCGCCGGCCCCAGGTAATCCTCAAGACCCTTCACCGCTTCGCCTTTGCTCAGCGTGCAGCGATTCATGTCTTCGGAAAACAGGTCGCCGCCCCGGTTCCAGACGCAGGATAAGGCGTTAAAAGAGTTAAGCCGGCCGACTCCGGCACCCTGCAGAACGGGATAAAAACCCCGCTTCTTGTTCCCCGCCGCCATCCGTTCGCAGGCCGCCAGAAAACTTTCCCAGTCAGGCAGGACGGCCTCCGGGCTCAACGAATGCTTTTTAAACTCTTCCGGCCTGTAAAACAGAGCCGGCGCCTCCATCCACCACGGAACGGAAAAAACGATATCGCTTTCTTCGGGGACACAGCCTTTTTTCAGGAAGTCGGGGCATCTGGCCGGGCTGAATGTATCCATGACCACCCCCGTTTCCGCAAGGAGGCCCAGTTTGGCGAACACCGCGGTCCAGGAATGAGGCAACTCTATTACATCTGCCGACTCACTGTTCTTAGAATCTCTCAGATGGGCAAAAAGGTTATGCCACATGGACCGGCGGGTGAGCACCCTGAAATCCACGTCAATATCGGGGTAATGCGCGCGAAAAGAATGCAGCAGGTTCTTAAAAGCCGCGAACTTACCCGTATTGGAATCGGCAAGAAGCCATATAAGCATAATAAAAAAAGTGGTCAGTGATTAGTGGTTAGTGAATACCGGGCGGATAGCGGATAGTACTTACCACTTCTCACTGTTCACTTATCACTAACCAC
>CAIPTO010000044.1 GCA_903867985.1 uncultured Elusimicrobia bacterium
TCTATGGCTTTTTCCGCGTTCCCTCGCGCGTTATGCTGATTCAGAATATCTTCAGCGCTGTATTCTGCCGGGAAGTTACTGATTATAGCGTGGTCTATAAAAACATCCTTGAACAGTTCAAGCTGACACCTTAGTTTGCGCGTGACTATAAGCCGAAAAGCCGGCATTGTTTTCTTTGCGTTGGTGCCTGGGGCGTGCACGGTTTCAGCGAATGTAAATGTTTCCCCGTCTTTTATCATAAGCCGCCAGCTTTTTTGTGGGATACTATCAATAACGCCGCGTACGCCCGCGTCCAAATCGGCTGTTATCGTGAAATCAATGCCTTGCGTCGCGCAATACTCCATTATTTTTAATTGATAGCCCGCGCTATCGGAACGGAAGCGCAGGTGTGTGTCTTTATTAAATTTATCTCGGCAATATTTAAGTGTTTCAAGGATATGCGACTGCGGTGAGGCGTTGCCGTTCCTGAACAGGCAGGCAAGAAATATTTCCGCCTCCGGACACCAGGCAAGCATGGGGTTGTAGCCTGAGAATTTCTTATAGGTGAAAGCGGCATTTTCCTTATCCGATTCTATGAGCGAGGAGTCAATATCGATGGTCGCGGTCTTAAGCCGCTTAAGCGCGAAGGCCGCCGGCACAAGCGCGGCCCTGGCTAATGCGGCGATTGTCCTGTGAGAAAAGCGCTTCAGGAAAACCCCGGCGGTGTTCGAAGATGGAATAGCTGTGATATTCAGATCGGATACTATCGCGTCATTTTTTAACAGGCGGGTGTCGTCCAGCCGTTCGCCGCCCGCGATAAGGGTAAGCGCGAGGCTCATTATGTGGTCGGCGGTTGAATAGTCCCTCCGGCGTTTCCATAATCCGTTTATGGCGTTAAGGTGTTTTACAAGGCCGCAGGAATGAGCCAGATCGGAGATAATTGGAAGGCCCGCGAAAGAGGTAAGCGAAGAATCTGATTTTTCCACTTTGAAACTGCCTGGTTTTTGTCGTATCATAATATTGGAATGCCTCCTGTGTTGAATTGGAAAGACCACAAGAGGCATTCTATTTTTTTATGGGCGGTGATGGGTAGAATAATGCTTCCGGCTTTCGTGCTGGAAGGATGGCGGCGGGGTATAACAGTAGGGGTGGCAGCCATGGGTCGGATCGGGCCGAGGAAGAACCGGCGCGAAGTCGCCGGGCTGGCCGCAGGCCCGATGGGCCCCATGACTGACAGGACCCCGGACATGCAGCCCGCAGCCATTTCCACACTTTCACCCAATGGGTGAAATCTTCTCTTCAATGACGCAGGCTTGTTAGCGGAGGATCAGGATATGATCAATGCCTTGATCTCCATCTCACTAAAAAGCAATATAACTTTGCAACTCTCCACAGGGGCGGCCTTGAAGGCCATACCGAACTCGTCCGGGAGTTATCAGATAGTAGCGGTTGTGGCATCCACCAATGTCACCATCCTTGGCGGCACCATCGAGGGAGAACGCGGCGCCCACACCGGCGCCGGCGGCGAGTGGGGGATGGGCATCGGAATCTCCGGTTCAGAGAATGTGGTGGTGGACGGGGTCACTGTAAAAGAATGCTGGGGCGATGGCATTTATATCGGAGGGGCAAGTTCCAAAAATGTGACCTTACGCAATATGATCGCGGACCATAACCGACGCCAAGGACTGAGCATCACCAACGCGGATGGCATAACGGTACGGGACTCGATCTTCAAAAACACCGATGGTACCTCCCCGAAATCCGGCATCGATATTGAGCCTAACTCCGGACAGACCGTGAAGGATGTCCTCATAACCGGCTGCACCTCTCAGAACAATCTCGGCAGGGGATTTTTGGTCTATGGGGGCGCAGGCCTCCCCATAGATATAACCTTCGACAGCAATAGAATCACCAGCAATAGCGGGTCTGCCGGGATAGACATATACTACAGCACCAGAACCCAGGTCTTGAACAATATTATAGACAGCAACAACTCCAAGGGGATATACGAGCAGAACGATTACAGCAGCAACATCACCGGCAATATTGTCACGGGCAATACAGGGTATGGCATAAATTCGATCACTTCCACCAGCAGCTACATAGGAGCCAACACCGTATGGCTGAATGGGAAAGAGACCTCATGGGATACCCCCATACCCACTATCTTCTCCGGGGCGACGGCCAGCACTGAATCCATAGTCTGGAACTGGAACAGCGTAACTGGCGCGACCGGTTACCGCATAGTATCGCTCTCCGGCGCCAACCTGTCCGGCAACCTGCCATCGAATGCCGTGAACTGGACCGAGACCGGCCTTTCCACCAACACAGCCTACACTCGTCGGTGTGTGGCTTTTAACGCGCTCGGGGTATCAACATCCGTGGCCGTCACCGCCTACACTTTTGCCGCCAATGACGCTCTCAATCTTGCAGGCCTGAAGGCATACCCGAATCCCTGTGATTTCAAAGCTTATACTTTGGCCATAACCGGCATTCCGCTGGATGAACCGGCGCCCGGAATATATATATATACCTCGGCGGGAGAGCTGGTGCGAGCCTTAAAACCCGGCGACGGGATTGACAGAAGTAACATCGCCTCGTGGAACGGCAGGGTCAAAGGAGGGGTCAGGGCCGCGAGCGGGCTTTATATTTATCTGGTAAAAACAAAAAAGTACGGCAAGGGGAGCGGGAAGTTTTTCGCGCTTTGGTAAGGAAAGTCTGAAGAATGAGAAATTCCTTATCTCTACACCTTATACCTCTACCCTAACGCGCATATCTGCATCATGGTCTGGATAATCTTAGCGTGCATTATAAGTTTAAGTCCGGCGCGTGCGTGGGCCGGGGCCGGCGCTATCGCTTTGCCTTTTTTAAAAATAGACTCAGGCGCCAGGGCCTCCGCTCTGGGCGGGGCGTATTCCGCTGCGGGGGAAGGCGCTTCCAGCATTTTTTACAATCCGGCCGGCGCAGCTCTCTCTGACAGAAAAGAATTTGAAATTTCCCATAATGACTGGCTTGAAGGCCTGCGGAACGAAAATCTGGCCTACACCCAGCCGATTAGCAAAAACCACACAGTTTTTGGCGGTGCGAATTTGCTGTTTAGCGGAACCATGGACAAATATAACGCTTCAGGAGTCAAAACAGGCTCTTTTAATTCCCAGGAAGGCGCTTTTAACTTCGGGGTTTCGACTGACCTTGGAGATCAGTACTACTGCGCCGCCGCCTTGAAAGCTCTTTACCAGAAAGCGGATAAAGACAGCGCCAACTCCTGGGCCGGCGATGCAGGGCTGTTAAAAATTTCAGGGGATTTGCGTTTTGGAGCGTCGGTTTCCAATTTCGGCACTAAAATGAAGCTCGGTTCAAGGGCTTTTGATCTGCCGCTTATTTTAAGAGCAGGAGCCGGAAAGCGTTTAAACGATCAGTTCTGGTTTTTGGCCGATATTGTAAAAGTCAGGGAGAGTCAGGCCGCTTTCTGCGCGGGGGTTGAAGCGGGATTTGATATAGATGAAAACGAGGCGTTTTTCGCCAGGGCCGGATACAAGAGCGACAGAAGCCAATACACCGGCAGCGGGCTCACAGCCGGCATAGGGATAAAAAGCAATAATTTGCGCCTGGATTACGCATTCGCCCCCTACGGGGATCTTGGCGACTCACACAGGATAACGCTCTCCTTCCGTTTTGGCGTGATGCGTGAGAACATTCCGGTCAAAAACAAGTATCCGAGCGGACAAGATACATCGTCCCGCCAAACACCGGCCGCAAAGGATAAAACACCTACTGAGAAGAAAACAGCAAACGAGCAAGAGGACGAAGGAATTTTGTTTGTATGGTAACGGCAAGGTAAAAAGACGCTGTCTTTTCACTATCGTGCGATGCGATTATTTAATTCTGCCCAGAAGGCGCAGCAGGCCGTCGAGAATGGTCAGCGGATGCGGCGGACAGCCGGGAATATACAAATCCACCGGGATCTCGCCGGGAATACTGGCGGTTTCAGGGCGACCGGCATAGATGCCGCCGGATTTAAGTGTAAAAATGGACGCTTGGTGGAATACCTGGGGAGGGGTAAATCAAAATGAAACCGTATATGAACCGCGTCGCCGCTCGTTTGTGCCGCCGGGGCGCGTTCCTGGGGCTGGTAACCTGTCTGGGGATACAGTCAGCCCGGGCTGAAGGGTTCCGCAATCCGCCTGAAGGGGGGGCGAGCCTGGGCCTTGTGGGAGGCAACATCGCGTTGAATGAAGATGCCTCCGCCGTTTCGCGCAACCTGGCAAATCTGGTTTTATTACCGGGGCCCCAGATTGAAGCTGGCGTCAGTCTCATTCATTCCCGGGTAAAATTCACTTCGGCGGCATCCGGCCAAACCGATGAATCTAAAGATCCCTGGAAATATTTACCCTATGTTTTTGCCTCCATGCCGCTCAAAACCGGGCAATCGGCGCTGGGCCTGGGCGTATCCGTGCCGTTCGGCCAATCTATGGCATGGAGCCGGGAGGGGCAGTTTCGCTACACCGTGCCGTACTTCGCCGGGTTGCGCGTGATAAACATCAACCCCGAGATAGCCGCGAAGATTGGCGAGAGTGTTTACCTAGCCGCTGGCGTGGATGTCTATACTTCAGATATGGACATGCGTCAGTATGTGCCGTGGGCGCTGCTCGTTCCAACGGCCCCTGATGGCGTGAGCAGGCTCGAAGGCGCCGGCGCCGGCATCGGCGGCAACGCGGCGCTGACATGGCTGATCCCGCACGATCA
>CAIPTO010000045.1 GCA_903867985.1 uncultured Elusimicrobia bacterium
CGGGCGGAGGGCCAAGCGCTATGCGCGACAGGCCCGACGGGGTGTATTCCTCCCGAAGGGCGCCCGCTATGCGGGCGGAAAACTTCAACTGTTTTCAGGTTAGTCTATTCTATAAACTTTGGCCTGTGAAAACAAACTAATGTTTGTGCGGCGCGCAGGCTTCCATGCCGAAGAGCGGCTTGCCGTCCGCGAAAGGCGAGATGGCGCGCAGGCGGTCTATAATGGCAGGCAATTCGCGGATAACCGCATCAACTTCTTCCTCTGTATTATAGACGCTAAAAGAGAACCGGATGGAGCCGTGGGCGTAGGTCTGCGGCACACCCATGGACAGCATGACATGCGACGGCTCAAGCGAACCGGAAGTG
Organism: uncultured Elusimicrobia bacterium; assembly: GCA_903867985.1. Taxonomy (GTDB): domain Bacteria; phylum Elusimicrobiota; class Elusimicrobia; order Elusimicrobiales; family UBA9959; genus YA12-FULL-51-18. The sequence continues at coordinate 366 of CAIPTO010000045.1, forward strand.
CAGGCCGAACCGGATGAGGCGCATATCCCTTTTTCGCTGAGCATTATCAGTATGGATTCGCCTTCTATGTACTCAAAACTTATATTAGTCGTGTTGGGCAGGCGCTCCGCTCCCCCCCCGTTCACGCGGACATTCCTGACGGCTTTTACAAGCCCTTCCTGAAGCCGGTCCCTCAGGGCCTTAACATAGGCGTTCTCTTTTTCCATATTCTTCAGCGCCAGCTCGGCGGCCTTGCCGAGACCGATGATATAGGGCACATTTTCCGTGCCGGCCCGACGGCCGCGCTCCTGATGACCGCCCAGCATGAACGGCGAGAAGCGGGCTCCCTTTTTAACATAGAGAACTCCGATTCCTTTAGGGGCGTGCAGTTTATGGCCAGAGAGGGAAAGCATGTCGATCTTGGTATCTTTAAGGTTTATAGGGATCTTACCCACGGCCTGCACGGCGTCGGTGTGGAAAAGGGCGCCCTTGGCGTGAGAGATCCGCGCGGCTTCCTCGACCGGAAATACCACCCCTGTCTCATTATTTGCCCACATTATGGAAACAAGCGCGGTGTCCGGGGTTATTGCGATCTTGAGGTCTTCAAGATTTAAGCGGCCTTCTCCGTCCACCGGCAGGCTGGTAACGCGGTATCCCTGGGCCTCAAGAAATTTACAGACATTCAGCACGCCGGGATGCTCCACTTTGGTGGTAACGATATGTTTTTTATCCGGGTAGGCGCGAAGCGCCGACCAGATGGCGGTGGAGTCAGACTCGGTGCCACAGCTGGTAAAAATTATTTCCTCCGCAGAGGCGCCCAGAAGCTCAGCCACTTTCCTCCGTGCCGAATCCAGGTGTTTCTGCACGCCGCCGCCAAAAAAATGCATGCTGGATGGATTCCCGTATAATTCGGTAAAGAACGGCCTCATTTCTTCGGCCACTTCCGGAGCCACGCGGGTGGTGGCATTGTTGTCAAGGTATATAACCTTATCGTTATTCATAAAAATCCTTTTCGACATCTATGTCTATTGCCATAGGCTTTATATAAAGGAAACTCCTTTACGGTTCCTGCGTATGGCTTATAGCTTACGGCTTATGGCAGTAATTGAAGCGCTATTGCGCTTCAATTATTAATGCCTGATCTATTTTTTCCTTAAGCTCTTTTTCCACAATATTCTTAAGCGTGGCGGAAGAAGAAGGGCAGCTGGAACACATGCCAAGGAAGCGGACCTTAACCTTGTCACCGTCCAGATCCACAAGCTCTATCCACCCGCCGTCCAGCTTCAATTTTGGATTAACATCCTCGGCCAGAACTTTTTCAACCATCTTCACCTTCTCCACAACGGTCATTTTGGCGAAAGTTTTATGTTCGGCCCGGGCCCAGTAATCTTTAAGTATTTTCTCTATCTCTCCCACGCACTGGCGGCACCCGCCGCCGGCCTTGGTAAAATTGGTGACTTCCTCAACCGTCCTAAGGTTCTCTTCCTTTATGGCCCTTAAGATCTTCCCCTCTGTCACGCTGAAGCATTTGCAGACCAGGCGCGCCCCCGAGTCAAGAATAACCTTCTCCGCCTTTCCGCCGCGATAATTTTTTATGGCCGCCTCCAGCGCCTCCATACCCATAACCGAACAATGCATCTTCTCACTGGGTAGGCCGCCGAGGTATTCGGCTATTTCATGGTTTGTTATCTTTGAAGCTTCCGCGAGCGTCTTGCCTTTTATCATTTCGGTCAGGGCGGATGAAGAGGCTATTGCCGAAGCGCAACCGAAGGTTTTAAACTTGGCGTCAGTGATCTTATCTTCGGCCTTGTCTATCCGGAGCGTAAGTTTAAGAGCGTCGCCGCAGATAATGCTGCCGACCTCGCCTACGGCGTCAGGGTTTTCTATCTCACCGACATTCCGGGGATTCTTAAAATGCTCGTAAACTTTTTCAGTGTAATTCCACATTCTCGCCTCCGATAAACCTATAAATAATTATACTAACCTGAAAGTTGCAGGTGCAACTTTCCGCCCGCATAGCAGGCGCCCTTCGGTAGGAATACACCCCGTCGGGCCTGTCGCTCATAGCGCTTGGCCCTCCGCCCGCTACGCGGGAAATCCTGCAGGCGGAAAACATATCTTAAGCTGCAGGATTCAGGCTAAGAAACGGCGGCAGGGCCCTTGCCGCCGATCAGTTTTTGGGCCATTTCCAGCGACGCGGAAACTATCGCGTCCGCTTCCTTCTGCCCGGTAGAGTAGCCCCTGTTTTTCTCCGCAAGCTGGCGAATTATAAGGATGTCGGCGTCCGGATTTTTCTGCGCCTCGTAAACCAGCTTCTGGCCGGAATCTACAAACCTCATAAAAAAATCAGAGATCATGCCTGAGGATTCACTGGGCTTATCCATAAACCGCTCATGCCCTTCAAGCAGGCCGGAGCCCGCTTTGGCTATAAGCACGCAATACAGATACGGGAAATCGCTCCCCTGCACTGTGTTTATGGAGATCTGCACCTGAACGCCGTAGAACGCTGCCGGCGCTCCGACGAGGTTTACCAGCAGCCGTGCGTCCTCGGGGTCTTGCTTACCTTCGCGGGTCTCGGCCAGAGCCAGCATAGGGAAGACCTGAACTTCGCTCAGGGAGGTCAGCCCCCTCATGACGCCTTCAAGAAGATTTATTTTGATTATAAGCTGATCTTTACGCACATATTCTCTCACACCGGTAAACCAGAGCGGCGCGATAAGAACGCCCGCGTTAAGCCATAGTAAATTACAGTAGCCGACAGGGAAACCGAACGTGCCGGCCAGTATCAGATATATACCCACGCATAGAATAAAAACAACTACGAACACCAGCGCTCCGGTGGTATTGGTGATGTCAAACATATCCTCATCCCAGCGCTTAAGCTGGTCGGCTTTTAATTTAATCTTCGTGTACTCGTCCGGCGTAACCCGCTCCCACTTGTCCGCGCCCACGATCCTGGGCGTGGCGTCATAACCATGCACCATGCCGAACAGGGACGCGGCGAGCAGGACCGCCAGACCGGGCCAGAAAGAAAATCCGACCTCAAGACCCAGGCCCGCCAGTAAAAGCCCGGCTATCAAAGCCATGCGCGACTTGTACGGCAGACTTTTAGCGAAGATGAATTTTATCTGCCCGGATTTATCGGGCGGAGGGAAGAGCGGCATTTTTCACCTCGTTATGTTTTATTAACTCTCCGTAGCCGGCTTTCTCCCAGTAAAGGGGACAGCCTCCGTTACATACGGCAATATCTTCACATTTTCTGCAGATTTCATGGGCGAAACCTTTTTCCTGAAAAAATTTAAAAGGCCCGCTTTCCCACAGCGCGCGGAACGCGCCTTTATGTTCCAGAATATTCCCCATTGGCCTGGGATAGCTTGAACAGGGCAGGATGTCGCCGTTCGGCGCCAGGCTCAGAAGCCCGTCGCAGGCGGCGCAGCCCTTATTGCCAAGGCCCTTGGTCACGGGATTGAAAACGCACATCGGCGTTGGCGAATACCACATAAACTCCAGGCCCGCCCGTTCCGCCAGTCCTTGAACCGCTTCCACCACCGGACCTATATCAGTATAAGAAATGAAGGTTTCTTCAAGATTTGCGCCCGCCGAACCTACCGGCATGAGCATATTCATGGAAAACTTACCGAGGCCGAGGCTTTCCACAAGTTCCACTATTTCCGGCAGAGAATCCTTGTTAAGCGCCGAAACAGTCGTATTGGTGTGCACACGCAGGCCGGCTTCCAGCAGATTCTTTATCCCGCTCACCGCCGCGTCAAAAGCGCCGCGGCTCCGCACGATCCGGTCGTGCGTCCCGGCCGACCCGCCCTCTATGCTTATCTGGGCGGAATCAAGGCCCGCGGCTTTCAGCTGCAACACTTTTTCCGGGGTTAGCAGCGTGCCGTTGGTTATAAGGTTAGTCCACATTCCCAAGCTTTTGGCGTGAGACACCAGTTCCGGCAGATCCGGACGCAGAACAGGTTCCCCGCCGGTGAAGCTGACTGACGGGACCCCGGCTTCTTTGCTTATTATATCCAGCGCTTCTTTGAGGCGCGCGGCGGGGAGATCCGGATGGGCCTCGTCTTTCTTACAGCCACAGGCCGCGTAGCAGAATACGCAGGAGAGGTTACAGCGATAGGTAATGGCAATCTCGCTCAAAACCGGCAGCAAATTATACGGCAGAGAGAATGGAATCTTTTCGACGGCCCGCCTCTCCGCTGTCTCATTGTAGCAACCTTTTAAAAGCGCCGTCAGATCCCGGAAAAACCAGTACATATCAAGCGACACCCGCTCCTTATCTTCGTAGGCGGCCAGAATATCCGCTGTTTTCCCGCCCTCCATCAGATATTCCAGGAGCTTCAGCCCCTGCGTATTTAATTTATAGGCCTGATTGGGGATCTTTATAAGCAGCAAGTCGGCACGTCGCACCCGCACATAGGGCTTTATGCGCGCGACATAGCCGTCTATCCACTCCGTTCTTTTTTCCCACTCCGGTTTAGTCATTAATAATCTTCGTTCACCCCAAAATATTATTATCCTCTCCCCCACTATTCACTATCCACTAATCACCATCCACTTCCCCCTAATGTCCGCTGCTGACGCAGGCGGAGTGGCAAGCCCCGTGGCAGGCCGAATGGCACGCCGAATGGCAAGCTGAGTGACAGGCGTCATGGCAGGCGTCATGGCATACCGTCTTGCTGAAAGCTCCTTCATAACATGCCTGGGTATCCCTGAACTTTTCAAAGGACCCGCTGAGCTCCGAAACTTTCTTCCCCAGATCCTTGTTGACACTTTCTACCCGGGCGTAGACAGGGTTGATATAACCGTTGAAGCGGCGCCGGTAGCCGCCCCAATAATAATCCCGGTCCGTGTCCGCTTTTCCGGGCAGATACTTATCCAGATTTTTTTTGTAGTAGGCCTTGGTGGCCGCGAGGTCGCAATCCCAGAGCTTCTGTTCAAGGCCGGCCGCGATAGTTTTTATCGTTTCTCTTACTACGGCCTGGTCAAGGGTCCCGTCCGGCTTTACGGAGTTCAGGAGAACAGTTTCGTACGGGTCGTTACTTGCCGTCACCTCCACCCTCCTCTCAACGCACAACGGTTCTACCGCTTTGATCTTTATAAGCCCTTTGCGTTCCATGTTGGCCACCATAAGGGACACAAGCTCCCCCACCGGCATCTCCAGCAGGATCCCGGCCTCTATGGGCGTCAGGCTTGTCGCCACTTTACCCGGCTTACGGAAGGTGCCCACCTGTAATTTTGGCGGCGTCCACTCGGCGCCGTCCCAGTTGACCGCGGAAATTCCCTCGGCCGCGCTAAGCATGGATTTGTGCTTTATTGTCATTATAAAAAAAGGCAGCACGCAGAAAACCCCCGCCATTATAAGCATCAAAAAAACGGCCTCGCCGCGGCTGATCGGCAGGCCGGCCAGCATTGTTCCCGGGAAATAGCGGTTAAAATAGTATTCTTCCTCCGCCGGCATATATTTGGTCTTTTGCGGCGGGCCTTTTAAGAGTCCCCCGTATGCCATGGTCTTCAGGCTGAAATACCGCGCGTCCAGATAAGTCTGTATCTGAAAATGGTACCGGCTGCCGAGGTTCCGCCGGAAGAAGCGGACGCTGAAAATATTTTCACCGTCCTCATTCTTCACGAACGGATAATCTATACGATAGCGCTCATTTACAAACTTCTCGGTCAGGAACCCGGCCGCTTTAAGGAAGGCGTCGTCAGCCGTTTCACCGGGGGCGATTACGGGGAAGCGTACTGTCACGGCCTGGTGACTCATCCGGTCCTGCCACTGCACCGGCGACCAGTTGAAGACGACCATACGTTTATCACCAGCCATGGTCTGAGTCAGGTTGCCGGCCCCCTCCAGATCCGCGGCGTAACGGAAAAAATAAGTTGTCTGGCCGTCATTAAAGGCGGCCCCGTCAGCGAGAATAATATCGTATTTTTTTTCGGAAACTTTAACTATTTCAAGAGCATACTTTTTACCGGCCGCGTCCAGAGCGTAGGAGCCCATCATGTCAAAAACCGGAGTTTCCTGGAACCCCTCGAAATAAAACCCGTGCAGCGGCCCGCCTGAAACCGTCCACCTGACCGCGTAGGAGATCTGGGCTTTCCCGTCCCGGTCCACAGTAACTTCGCTTTCCACCCAATCCATCTTAAATCCGGAGGCGTGCCCGGCAGCGGACAGAAAAAACAGCATCGGCATTGCAGCGCAAAAGATACGCTTTCTTATTTTTTTCATGGTGCTCTCTAAAGTATTATCTAAGTCCGAATTCGCGCCTTACTTTCTCATTCTCTAACCGCCTGGCGATCCACAGGCCGGCCGCGCCGGGGAACGCCGAGAATAAACGCAGCTGAAACCTCATATGCTCCACGGCGACGTTAAATTCGGGAGCCAACGAAACTCCGGCGTATACATAGGGCTTGGGCATAAGCAGCCCCGGAAAAAGAAAAACAAGCAGGCAGCAGGCCGCGCCTATATAAAAAAACCATTTGGAGGAATTCAACGCCCAGGATTTCCGAAGCAACAATCCCGATCCGGCGATGAACACAGCCAGAGAAGCAAAGAAATAAAATACAAAGACCAGCCTTATATGCTCCACCGCAAAGCGCGCCAGCGGCGGCGTTTCCACCGGCATGGTGGCGCCCGCCAGCCCCAGCATGAAACTTGGTGAAGAGAACATCGACGCCATGGCGAAGTTGTCGTACGCCGCACGGGCGACGTGCCAGCCCCCGAATATTATAAAGGCCCACGCGCTCACGCTGACCAGAACCGACCTTTTGTTTTCCATTATATTTTCCGCCGGAACCACGCTTACGGCCAAAGCAATTATATAATATCAATAGTTACCTGTTGCTACCTTCGGGTAAATTTATTACATTAGTCATAGCTTTTGGCGCGGGATGGAGATTCCTATGTCGGTTAAAATTGTCAGTCAGTACACTGTCTTTTTGCCCAATGTCCCCGGAGCACTCAGCAGATTTATAGAACTTTTCGTTAACGAGGGGATAAACATCATCGGTATCGCCTCGGAGATCCGCGACGATTCGGGCGTAGTGCGCGTTACCGTGGACACTGAAAAGAAAATAAGTTACATCCTCACCAGCGCCGGTTTCACCACCGTTGAAACCCCAATGATCTCTATTGAGCTGACCGACAAGCCGGGAGAACTTCTTAATCTGGCCAAACTGCTGGCCGGGCACAGCATTAACATAACTACGGTCTACGGGACAGCGCTGGGCGGCAACACCGCGCGCATCCTCATCAATGTCTCCGACGCCGACCGCGCCGTAGAGATCCTAAAAGCCGGCCTGGACGATAAGTAATTACTGGTTTTTAAAAAAAGAAGGCGTCCGGTGGATCGGATGCCTTCTTTTTTAATCCGGAGCGCACGGATAATCCGCCGGCTCCTCCTATTTTTATTGCCGAGTAAGTTTTCTGTATTTTATGCGGTGAGGGGTCTCGGCTTCGGCGCCGAGGCGCGCGCGGCGGTTCTCCTCGTATTCCGAGAAGTTTCCCTCGAACCATACCACCTTGCTGTCGCCTTCAAAAGCCATTATATGCGTGGCGATCCTGTCCAGGAACCAGCGGTCGTGGCTGATGACCACGGCGCAGCCGCCGAAATTCTCAAGGGCCTCTTCCAGCGCGCGCATTGTGTTTACGTCCAGATCGTTGGTGGGTTCGTCCAGCAGGATAAGATTGGATCCTTCTTTCAGCATGACGGCCAGGTGGACCCTGTTCCTCTCTCCTCCGGATAACTCTCCCACTTTTTTCTGCTGGTCCGGGCCCATAAAATTAAACCTGGCCACATACGCCCGAGAGTTCACTTCCTGCTTGCCCAGCTTGACGATATCCAGCCCGCCGGAGATGGCTTCCCAGACGTTCTTTGAGGGATCCAGGGATGACCGGGACTGATCCACGTAAGACATGCTCACCGTCTCTCCTACCCTGAAGGATCCGGAATCCGGTTTCTCAGCGCCGGTTATCATCTTGAAAAGCGTGGTCTTGCCGGCGCCGTTGGGACCGATGACTCCCACTATGCCTCCAGGAGGAAGCTTAAAACTCAGGTTTTCCATCAGTATTTTATCGCCGTAAGCCTTGGAGATGTTTTCAGCTTCTATGACCACGGAACCGAGCCGCGGCCCGGCCGGTATGTATATTTCAAGATCTTTGGCTAACTTTTCATTAGTCTGCCCCAGCAAATTCTCATAGGCGGTTATACGAGCCTGCGACTTGACCCGGCGGCCTTTTGGGGACATTCTTATCCATTCCAGTTCGCGAGCCAGGGTTTTCTGTCTTTCGGTTTCGCTCTTCTCTTCCAGGCGCAGGCGGTCCTGCTTCTGCTCGAGCCAGGATGAGTAATTCCCTTTCCAGGGTATGCCATGCCCACGGTCCAGTTCCAATATCCAGCCGGCCACATTATCCAGAAAATAGCGGTCGTGAGTTACGGCTATAATAGTGCCTTTGTATTCCTTTAAATGGTGCTCCAGCCATGCCACAGATTCCGCGTCCAGATGATTGGTGGGCTCGTCGAGAAGCAGTATATCCGGCTTTTGCAGGAGCAGCCGGCAGAGAGCGACCCGCCTTTTTTCTCCGCCGGATATCACTCCGATAAGCGTGTCCCCGTCCGGGCAACCGAGGGCGTCCATAGCCATTTCAAGCCGGGAATCTATGTCCCAAGCGTCCAGCGCGTCTATTTTTTCCTGTACCTTGGACTGCCTTTCGATAAGAGCGTTCATGGCAGCGTCGCTCATGGGTTCGGCCATTTTTTCGTTGATTTCATTGTATTCTTTAAGCGCGGCCATGGTTTCCGGGACTCCTTCCTCCACCACCTGGCGCACGGTCTTGGTCTCGTCCAGCCGGGGTTCCTGCTCTAGCATTCCTACGGTATGCCCAGGGGAAAGAACCGTCTCGCCTTTAAAATCCTGATCTTTCCCGGCGAGAATGCGCAGCAAGGAGCTTTTTCCAGAACCGTTTAGCCCCAGCACGCCTATCTTAGCGCCGTAAAAATAAGAGAGGTAAACGTCTTTAAGGACGGCTTTTTTGTCGTAAAATTTACTTACCCCCACCATCGAATATATGATCTTATCCGGTTTGTGTTCTGCCATAAAAAATTCTCCCTGTACTTTTTTACCCGACTAGAAATTTTTTTACGCCCACCATTATCATCTGGACCGAAATAGTTATAAGTATCATGCCCATCAGTTTTTCCATGGCCAGGAGCCCGCGGGCGCCAAGGAATTTTGAAAGTTTTGAGGACATGCTCAGGATTATCACATTGATCACCCAGGAAATACCGACCATCGCCAGCCAGGTCGGCCACGCGCCTGGATCCTTCAGTGAAAATATCATAATGGTTGTCAGCGTGGAGGGCCCGGCCACCAGCGGGATTGCGAGGGGCACGATAAAAGGTTCCCCGCCGGGGTTTTCACCGAAAGCCGAATGCTGTGCCGGGAATATCATCTGTATGGCGATAAGGAACAGCACTATTCCCCCGGCCACCGACATAGCCGTAACGTCCAGCGAAAGCCAGCCGAGGAAATATTTCCCGAAAAGAAGAAAGAACACCATAATGCCGAGGGCTATAAGAAGTTCCCTGGCCACTATCTTTTTCCTGCGTTCTTCCGGCACGCCCTTTAAGGCTGCCATAAAAAGTGGGATATTGCCCAGCGGATCCATCACCAGAGTGAGCGTAAATACCGCTGAAAAAAGTTGAAGAGCGTCCATAAATAACAGCGGAGAGCCCGGGGTTTAGAGTGCGGAGAATTGATTCCACACGCAGCACCCGCCGTCTCTCCGCTTTTTCACCGCCTATTTTTTTTCTTCTACGGGGGCTTCCCCGTCGTCAATTATAGGTTCGACGGAGGCGATTTTATCGCCTTCCTCGAGCCTCACGAGTCTGACGCCCTGAGTATTGCGAGATATGGCGCGGATATCTTTGCAGGGCATCCGGATAATCTTTCCCTTTTCCGTCATGACCATCAGGTGGTCCTTATTCTCCACCAGGTGTATGGCCACCACCGCCCCGTTGCGGTCCGTCGCCTTGATAGTTATCACTCCAGAACCGCCGCGGTGCTGGTTGCGATATTCATCAAGATTGGTTCGTTTGCCGTAGCCGTTCTCGCAAACGGTAAGCAGCGTCTTCTTGCTCTTGGGTTCGGCCACTTCCATTGCGATAACCTGGTCATCCTTGTCAAGACGGATACCGTGCACGCCCCTGGCGTTCCTTCCCATGGACCGGACATCGGATTCGTTGAATCTTATGGACATCCCGCATTTGGTGCCGATCATAAGTTCATACTTCCCATCCGTGTGTCCGACATTGGTAAGTATGTCTCCGTCCTCAAGCGTTATCGCGTTTATGCCCGAGCGCCGGATATTTGAGAAGTCTTTTATCGGCGTCTTCTTTATGTTTCCTTTGCGGGTACACATCACAAGGTAGGACTCCTTGCCTTTAGCCTCTTCGAAAGACTCTATGGCGATCACCGAGGTGACCGTCTCGTCTTTGACCTGCAGCAGGTTCACTATGGCCTTGCCGCGGGATGTACGGTTGCCTTCGGGAATCTCGTAGCCCTTCAAAGCATAGACCTTGCCGCGGGTGGTGAACAGAAGAATCGTGGCGTGGCTGGAAGTAACGAAAAGTTTTTCGATAAAATCCTCTTCCTTAACGTCGGAGCCGATAATCCCTTTCCCGCCGCGCCCCTGCACTTTATAAGTGTCGGACGGAATCCTTTTGATATAACCGCCGTGTGACATGGTGATGACCACTTTTTCCTCGGGGATCAGATCTTCTATATCTAATTCTGCGGCTTCGCTTGTAATCTCGGTCCGGCGCTTGTCGCCATATTTCTCTTTAAGATCCTCAAGTTCCTGTACGATAATCTTGAGTATCTTTTTGGGATCGGCCAGAATGGCGCGCAGTTCCCCGATAAGCTTCATAAGACCTTTATGCTCTTCTTCTATGGCGCCGACTTCAAGGCGCGTTAGCTGGTGCAGGCGCATATCCAGTATGGCCTGGGCCTGGATGTCGCTTAGAGAGAATTGCTTTATCAATTTCAGTTTGGCTTCGGAGGAATCTTTGGATTTCTTTATGATTTCCACGACGGCGTCTATGTTCCGCAGCGCTATAAGATACCCTTCGAGGATGTGTGCGCGTGCCAGCGCCCTGTTAAGATCGTACTTGGTGCGGTTGTAAATCATTATGCGGCGGTGGCGGACATAATGCAGCATAACTTCTTTGATAGGTAGAACCCTGGGCCGGCCATCAACTATCGCCAGCATGATGACCCCGAAGGAGGTTGCCATCTGCGTATGCTTGTAAAGCTGGTTAAGCACGACTTGCGCGTTTCCGTCGCGCTTAATTTCGATGACCACGCGCATACCGCGCCGGTCTGATTCGTCTCTCAGATCGGAAATGTCCGGGATCTTCTTCTCTTTCACCAGAATAGCGATGTTCTCTACAAGGTTGGCTTTGTTTACCTGATAAGGCAGTTCGGTGATGACAATCGCCTCGCGATTCCCTTTCATTTCTTCTATTTCGGCCCTTGCCTGGATCTTGACGGAACCCCTGCCGGTTTCAAAATAATCTCTTATGCCCTGACGGCCGCGGATAATACCGGCTGTAGGAAAATCCGGCCCTTTAATTATTTTCATCAGCTCTTTGGTGTCAAGGTCGGGGTTATTTATAACTGCGATGGTGGCATCGCATACCTCACCCAGGTTATGTGTGGGGATATTGGTGGCCATACCTACCGCGATACCAGAGGAGCCGTTGACCAGGAGGTTAGGGAGTTTGGCGGGAAGCACAGAGGGTTCTTTCATTGAACCGTCGTAATTTGGCACGAACTTTACAGTGTCCTTTTCGATATCGGCCAGGAGTTCGCCGGCAATTGCCGACAACCTGGCTTCGGTGTACCTCATTGCGGCGGCTGGGTCGCCGTCCACAGAACCGAAGTTTCCCTGTCCGTCCACCAACGTGTACCGGAGTGAGAACGGTTGGGCCATACGAACCATGGTGTCGTAGATGGCCGCATCGCCGTGAGGGTGATATTTACCCATCACGTCACCGACTACGCGTGCGGATTTTTTATATGGCTTATTGTGCTGCAGGCCCATGTCATCCATGGTATAAAGCACGCGCCTGTGTACGGGTTTCAGGCCGTCGCGCACATCCGGAAGGGCCCGCCCCACGATAACGCTCATGGAGTAGTCGATATAGGAAGATTTCATTTCTTCGCTGATATCCCTCTCTATAACATTGGTGAAAATATTTTCAACCGGCTGATCCTTTGGTTCCTTGGGTTCTGTCATAAATGCTCCGTAGTATAAAATCCAATCCTTTTTTTAAGTCCTTATTATTAGACCGGGGATATTTAGTTTTCTTAAATATCCAGATTCCGGGCTTCAAGGGCGTTCTGCTCGATGAAAACCCTTCTGGGTTCGACTTTATCTCCCATAAGCGTTGTAAAAATAGCTTCAGCCTCAGCCGGATCCTGCAGCGAGACTCGCAAAAGCCTTCGTTTTAAAGGATCCATCGTGGTTTCCCACAATTGTTCGGGGTTCATTTCGCCAAGACCCTTATACCGTTGTATATTAGCCCCGATAGAACCGATGCGCATAACATTTTCCAGCAGCCCCTTGAGGTCATAGGTCTTCATATTCGTCTTTTCGGTGGATATGTCGAATAGGAAATTCTTTCTGTCTTCTTCCTGACAGAAATGTTCGGCGACCGAATGTCCTAAAGCTTTAAGTTTCGTGTTCAGATTATTTATCCTGGTAAGCTCTCCCAGAGACTGAAATTCCGGACCCAGGCTCTCCGTTTCTATTCCGGCTTCTCCCTCCGTGAGCTCTTTTGAAAGGGCTTCCTTCCGTTTGGCCGCGTAGTCGTTCGAATAATTCAGCCATTCGTTCTCGGTAAAGAAATATCTATAGGTCTCAGGCGAAGTTTCTATGCGGCACACAGGAATCTTACCTTCGGAGGAGAATTTAATATAATCGGTAAGAGAAAGATTTTTCGCTTCCATTTTTCTGATCACATTATCCAGCGAAATAGACAGTGCGAGCAGATCGCCCAGCTCTTTCCCCTCCATTTTTTTACCCTTATTGTTTTTAACGGTTACGCTGGAGATGGCCTCTTTCATAAGCCAGGCCTGAAGTTTTTCTTCATTATCAAAATAACTTTCGAACTTTCCTTTCTTTACTTTATAGAGAGGAGGCTGGGCGATGTAAATGTGCCCGCCCTCAATAAGAGGTCTCATCTGGCGGTAAAGAAACGTCAGCAGCAGAGTGCGTATATGCTGGCCGTCCACATCGGCATCCGCCATAAGCACTATCTTGTGATACCTAAGTTTCTCAATATTAAAACCGTCCTCCCCTTCACCTATCCCCGTGCCTATGGCTGAGATCAGCGTCCTTATCTGCTCGCTTGAGATGATCTTAACCAGCTGGGATTTTTCCACGTTTAATATTTTTCCCCTCAGTGGCAGGATAGCCTGAAATACGCGGTCACGCCCCTGTTTGGCCGAACCGCCGGCGGAATCTCCCTCAACTATAAATATTTCAGATTTCTTGGGATCTCTCTCCTGGCAGTCGGCCAGTTTGCCGGGCAGCCCTGAATCGGTGAGAGAGCCCTTGCGGCGAGCCAGTTCCTTAGCTTTTCTGGCGGCTTCGCGCGCGTCGGCGGCTCCTATTGATTTCTGGCATATGGCTTTGGCGATAGAGGGATGTTCTTCAAAAAAAACATTCAGCATCTCTCCGCCGATGGATTTAACAATTCCTTCTACATCAGAGTTTCCAAGCTTGGTTTTTGTCTGTCCTTCAAACTGGGGGTGGGGCAATTTAACGGATATTACGGTAGTAAGGCCCTCTCTAACATCATCTCCGGTAACGGCGTATTCCTTGTCTTTGAGAAGGGAATATTTTTTTATGTAATCATTAATTACTCGGGTCAACGCGGATCTAAAACCCGACACATGAGTTCCCCCCTCTATTGTTTTAATGTTATTTACGAAGGAATAAACATTTTCGGAATAATCTCCGTTATATTGTATCGCCAGATCCAGCATTACATCACCTTCAACCTTTGATATAAAAATAGGATCTTCATGAAGGACTGTTTTATTGGTGTTGAGAAATTTAACGAACTGTTTAATCCCGCCCTCAAAGAAGAAGGTGTGCTTTTTATCATCTCTCTCATCTATAATGGTGATGCGGGCGCCGGGATTAAGAAAAGCCAGCTCCCTTAGCCGGTTGGAAACGGTATCGAACGAGAATATTACGTCGCCGAAAACCTGGGTGTCGGGCTTAAAGGTGACCGTTGTTCCATGCTCTTTTGTTTCCCCTGTGCATTTCACATCAGCTTTGGGCTTGCCGCGCTGATATCCCTGGCCCCAGGTTTTCCCATCACGGTAAACTTCCACTTCCATCCACTCGGAAAGAGCGTTAACTACAGACACGCCTACACCGTGCAGGCCGCCGGATACCTTATATCCCCCTCCATCAAATTTGCCGCCGGCGTGTAATACGGTCAATACGACTTCGAGCGCGGATTTGCCCTTTAACTTCGGGTCTTTTACCTCTTTCATGGGATCCACGGGTATGCCGCGGCCGTTATCGCTGACCGAACAGATATTATCTTCCTTAAGCACTACCTCTATGGTGTTGCAGCCGCCGGCTAAAATTTCGTCTATGGAATTATCCACCACTTCGTAAACAAGGTGATGAAGGCCGCTCACGCCTGTGGAACCTATATACATTGCCGGCCTTTTCCGCACGGCCTCAAGGCCTTCTAATACCTGTATTTGGGACGCGTCGTAACTTTCTGTTTTAGCGTTTGGTGTTTTATTCATAATAGCTTCTCCTCAAACTGTGTGAAAATCAAATATCGGCCGCTGTTTTTATTCCTTTAAGCCACGGCTTTGAAAAATATTTATTAAGGCTTCTCAATATCTGTTTAGATCTCATCGCAAGTTCATTGTAAGCCACGGAGGAATTTGTTTTAACAACAATATAACCTTTGTTAACACCTATCAATTCGCAGTGTTCGCCAAGCCGCCCTATCTCTTTTTCCCAGACGGCATCAAGTATAACCAGTCTTTCCGGGACTATTCCGCCCAGGGACTTCCAGGAGGTCTTAACATATCCTATATTGCTCCAATTGGAAGTTTTTTTTGTTAAAAACATATAAACTTACGATGAGGGATACTTTTACTGAGTCCTCAGGGGCATTACTATATAAGTAAAATCATCATTGCCGGGCAGTCTGACCATTACCGGGGTGGCCGGTGTATTAAAATCAAGTATAACTTTACCCTCTCCGGCGGACTTAAGTATATCAAGAATAAATTTAGGATTAAAACTGACTTGAAAGTCCTTTCCCTTATAATCAACTTCCATTTCATCCTCAAAATCCATGTTTTGCGAGGCTGAATTTACTACAACGATCCCTTTTTTAAAAGTATATTTAACGGCTCCTCCACGCTCGGTTGAACAGATGGCGGCCCTTTTGGTAACAGCCACGAACTTAGGAATATCTGTTTCTATGGATATTTCCTTTGTTTTCGGTATTATCTGATCATAAGCGGGAAAATTACCCTCAATAAGGCGGGATATAAAAACGGTCTTATCAATCTTAAAACCTATTTGATTGGAAGAAAGGGCTACAATAATTTCTTCTTTATCATCCAACTCCGCCGTCTTGATGAATTTAACGAGTTCATTTAATATTTTTGAAGGAACTATTACTTTAAAATCCTTTTTGCTTTTTATTTTGTCTGTCGAGGCTAAGGCCAGGCGGCGTCCATCAGTAGCCACCACTGAAAAAAACCCTTTTTCATATTTCCACAATAATCCGTTCAAAAAATGCCTGTCATCTTCAGTGGAGGCGGAAAAAATAGTTCCGGTTATCATAGATTCCAGTGTCCCGGCGGGTACCCGGAAAGAATTTGTTTCGTCAAGATCCGGAATTACGGGATAATCGGTTTTTGGCGCTCCACTTATTTTAAACTTGGATTTTCCGCTGTTTATTAATATTCTGTTTGATTCATCCGCTGATATGTTAACTTCCGCACCCTCCGCCAGATTCTGTATAACCTCCATAAACTTCTTTACAGGAACAGTAATATTTCCGGCATTTTTTATATTTACATTTATGTGGTGTTTAACAGCCATTTCCAAATCAGTAAAAACTACTTTAAGACCCGTATCCTCTGTTTCCATCAGAAAATTCTGAAGAATGGGGATCGTTCCGGTTTTTGAGGAAGTTCCGGCCTGAATTATTTGAATGCCTTTTATTAAATTGTCCCTATTACCAGTTATTTTCATCGTATTCTCCATCTATAAGAGGGGCTGTGTATAATGTTTATAATGTTAGTTGCATTGAGAAAAAGTATCAACAAGCACTTAAAAACAACCGAGTGTACCAAGAAAAAAAGATTTTTTTCAGGGTTTTAAAGAGTTATTAACAGCTTTTATTTTAGATATCAACTGATTTATAACTTCGTTAAAATACGGGTCAGTGTGTACAAGTTGCTTTATTTTATCCCGCGCGAACATCACAGTGGTGTGATCCCGGTTGAAAGCGGAACCTATCTCCGGCAAAGACATTTCAGTGAGATCGCAGGCCAGGAACATCGCTATCTGGCGCGGGAAGGCTATGGCCTCGGTTTTGCGAGGGGACTTGAAATCTTTCCTATCCATGCCGTATTTGTCTGCCACCACGGTTTTTATAGTATCTATATGGATATTGCTTTCTTCCTGATCGCCGGGAGCCATGTGGTCTTTTATTATTTCCTTTACTATGTCTATAGTGGGCTGTGTGCTCATGTTAGTACAATAATTCCCCACTGTTATAAGGCAGCCTTCAAGTTCCCTTATGTTCTTTTTTACTTTTTCCGCGATAAAAGTAATAACTTCATCCGGAATAACGAAGTTATGAAGCTCTTTTTTTTGTCGCAGGATGGCTATGCGTGTTTCAACATCAGGAATTTTTATATCAACCGCCAGGCCGGAAAGAAAGCGTGATACCAGCCGCTGGCTGAGAGCTAGTTCTTTGGGAGGACGGTCAGAGGTTACCACAATCTGTTTTTTTGACTCAAAAAGGGAATTAAAAGTATTAAAAAATTCTTCTTCACTGCGGTCCTTGCCTATAAGAAATTGGATATCGTCCAAAAGCAGGCAATCCAGTCTGCGATATTTCTTTCGGAAAGCTTCCGGGGTTTTATTCTGCAGAGTTTCTATATATTCATTCACAAAATTTTCGCTGGCCGTGTATATAATCCGGGCCGAAGGATTAGTTTTTAGCATCTCGTTGGCTATACCGTGCAGCAAATGCGTTTTGCCCAGGCCTGGCGCGCTATATATAAAGAAAGGGTTGGATTTGCCCGGGGTCTGCGATACGCTAACCGCGGAAGCGAAGGCGAATCTGTTGGAGGTGCCCGCTATAAAGGTCTCAAAAGTATAGTTAGGATTGAAGGGGGAAACCGGCGTCTGGCCTATGCCGGGGGTGCGATTATGGGGCTCTTCTCTGACAAACTCTATTTTAGGAGCGGGCTTGGGCTCGCTTGACGCGAGGGAGAGTGAATAATTTATGGCGAAGTTTTTACCCGTAGAGGAAAAAGCCGCTTTTATTATCTTCTCCTCGTATCGTTCTTTAACGGTTTTATAAATTACAGGATCCGGGACTTCCAATTTAATGCTGTCGCCATCCATAACCAACGGTTTTATCGGTCTGAGCCAAAGGTCCACCGCTTCAAGGCCTATGTCGCCTTCAAGTTTTTTTAAGATATTTTGCCAAACTTCTTTGATTTCTGTAGAGTTATCCACAACCTATCCACAACTGTTAGTAAATTATGTTAAAACTCAAAAAGTGTTTGAAAAATAAGGCGTTTTTTTGTTAATAACTATTTTTTAAATTTTTAATAAACAAGCTGCCATGGGACGATGTTAAATAAATGTTAAATTTTGGTAAATCCATTGGAACTCTTAATAATGGTAGTTTTTTTAGGCGGAAAAGTCAACAAGCAAATATTGCATTATGGAGATTATTAGGCACTAATCTAATCATAGGGAGTTTGCGAGCCTTAAATTATTATAAATACACTTAATCAGAGGACTTTACTCCGATCTTAACCTTCCTGAAGCGTGAGGGGCTGTTGCCGTGGCACATCATGGCCGTTTGCGGCGGTTGACCCTTTCCACAATTGGCCACGCCCCACAGGCGCCATGAATTCTCATCCGCGATGGCGTCGCAGGAATTCCAGAACTCCGGGGTGATACCCTGGTAAGTGGGGTTTTTCACCATTGTGGTTTTTTTGCCGTTCTTCACCAGCCATCCTATCTCGCAGCCGAACTGAAAATTCAGGCGCTTCTGATCTATGCTCCATGACTTATTATTCTCCATAATTATCCCGTCTTTAGTGTCCTTTATCAGGTCAGAAGCTGAAATAGTCCCGGGCATGAGGCTGAGGTTGCAAATTCTGGTTATAGGTATATTATTGTGGCCATCGGCCCGGCAGGAACCCCGGCTGCGGTTTTGACCGATGCGGCCAGCGAATTCCCGGTTGGTCATATAACCGCTCAATATACCGTTCTTAACGATATGCCAGCGTTGGGCCTTGACCGCGTCATCGTCGTAACCGGCGGTAGCCAGGCCCCCGGGCAGGGTGGCGTCGGCCACCAGATTGACTATCGGCGAGGCGTAGCGGAATTTGCCGAGCTTCTCGATGGTGGCAAAGCTTGATCCGGCGTAGGATTCTTCATACCCCAGCACACGGTCAAGTTCTGAAGCGTGTCCGACGGATTCGTGGATCTGCAGGGCGAGCTGGTTGCCGGAGATTATCAGGTCTTTTGCCCCGCTTGGGCAGGGCGGGGCTGACAAAAGCGCCAGGGCTTCGCAGCGGACGCGCTCGGCGTTTTCCACGAGGTCGAGGCTGTCTATGAGCTCATAACCCATGGACAGCGTTTGACCGCCATGCGTGGAGGGGTAAGAGCGGACCTGGGCTGAGTCTTTGTCCACAGCGAGGGCGAGGTAGCCGGCGCCGCTTGAAAGCAGCACCTGCTCTATTCTGGACCCTTCAGTGGTCATATGCCACTGGTGCTCTCTGATAAAATTCATCCCCGAGACCGCAGAACGGATCCTGGAATCTTTTCTCAGGATCTTATCCACTGCGAAAAGCAGGTCCAGCTTTTTTTCCGCGGTAATGGAGAACGGATCCGTGATGAACGGAGTTTGCCAGAAGTCCTGATAGGCTGGTTCGGGAGCCAGACGCGCTTTTTTGTTTTTCAGGGTAGAGCTCGCTTTAGCGATATCCAGAGCGAGCCTCGTCACGCGCTCTACTTCACGGGAAGCAATGACGTCGCTTGAAGCGAAGCCCCACGCGCCGTTAAAAAGGACGCGGACGCCGAAGCCCAGGGTCACGGAGTCGTTAAGGGCGCCGAGTTCCCCGTTCTTGACATTAAGGGTCTGGCGCCTGGTTTCTATTATCCGGATATCAGCGAAATCAGCGTTGTGTTTATCCGCTATTTCAATGGCTTTTTTAGCGAAACCAAACATAAGGGCTCCTTTAATAGTGATTGGTGCATAGTGGCGAGTGGTTAATGTAGGTCGCGGAGTTAATAGCAGAAGAGTATTTTTTTCACTGACCACTGTCCACTGCTTTTAGAATTCTGTCGCGGACGAAAAATTAAAACCCCGGATTTTCAGAGCGGGGGAGGAGACCCGTCCCCAGGAAAGATAAGTCTCCGGTTTATCTCCAACTGACTCTACCATGTTGAACGCATCCACGGCGCTTTCCGTGAAGCGCATATTTTTTACAGGGTAGGTCACGCGGCCGTTCTCTATCATAAAAGTTCCGTTCCTGGTCATACCGGTTATCTCCACCGTAAGAGGTTTGAGAAGGTTGGAGTAGTGAAAATTGGTGATCAGTATGCCTTTTTTCGTGCTTTTTATCATCTCATCCATGGATGTTGAGCCTTTTGCCAGCGAAAGGTTCATGGGTATAGGCCCGGAAGTATTAGGCATCGGCAATGCGTGGCCGGTGGTTGTCGTCCTGGCCAGGGCGGCGGTTTTCCTGTCGTGCACTATGGCCCGTGCGACGCCTCTGTCAATCAGCGTGACTTTTTTCCTGGGTTGTCCTTCATAATCAAAAGGCATGCCCGCGCTCGGCCCGTCCAGAGCGTTATCCTCAATAGTTATTTCAGAACTCATTACTTTTTCCCCGAGCCTGCCGGCCACGAAGCTTTGCCCTTCCTGGCAGAACTGCGCTCCGAAACCGTAGATCCCAAGATAAAACATCAGATCCGCCGCCGCGGCTGGTTCCAATATAACCGTGTAACGCCCGGGTTTTATGGTTCTGGGGTTTCTAGAAAGCCGTGCTTTTTCCATAGCGATCCTGTCAACACGCGCAAAATCTATTTGGGTTGCGTCAGACGCCAGCTCCTCCGCCCAGCCGAAGCCATCCTTGTCGCGGACGGTAACGCCGTATACTGCGTAGCTTTCCTTGTAAAAAGCGTTAACCCCAATGTTGTTGGCGACAGTGGTGGCCACGGCGCCATTCTCGTAGGTGCCATAGGCCGTTGCGCCGGATTTTTTACACTTTTTTATCAATAATGAAATCCGCGCCGCCCTCTCATCCGGAGGTAAGGCGGCCGTGCCGGGAAAGAAAAGGTTTTTACTTGCGGATATCGGGACAGAACTTGAAAAAGGCAGAAGGAGCGGATCTTTTTTCTGGGTCTTTAGAGAGGCGAGGGCAGCCGCGAAAGCCGTTTTTAGAGCGACTTCTGAAAATTGGTTCAGGGAGAACCTTGTCATACGGCCGCGGTCCATAAGGCGCACCGAAATATCGGTGGAGGTGTTGGAGACATTCTGCGAAATAACGTTGTTAGCGAAGCGGGTCAGGGCCGAGTCTGCGGAGGTTATAATTACTTCCGTCCGGCAGCGCCCGGCGAGACGCATTATTCTGGCGCAAATGGTTTTATGGTTTTGCATTCGGTATGTCCCTCCTCCCTGCCCCAACCCCTGCGCCCCGGCTTTTATAACGGTTTTTGTTCGGTGTCAGGGAGGATCGGAGGAGGGAGAGGGGTCTTCTGTCCGCGCCTGTGTTTTTTTTCTCCATGCCTGGGAGCGGCAGGCGGAGCCGCGGAATCTATTGGCACTGCCGGTGTTTTCGGAAAAAGAGACTGGTTTAACCCCCCCGCATCAACCCATTTGCGCAGGGACTCCTCGCTTTTAACTGCACAAGCCTCCGGCAGTGAGAAGATAGAGAGGCTGTTTTTTTTAGCTTTTATCGACACATCTTCGGCAGCTTTTGGTGAAGAGAAGGATAATCCTTCCAAAAGCCTCAGGTTGTTCTGGGTCAGGCCTAATATGTAAATTGAGCCGTCCTGATTCATTCCCAGGGCTACGGTCTTTTCGGTTACCGAATCGAAGGTTTGGGAGAGATATTCGGGTTTTACTCCCGGGGAAAGGTGGTTTAAAAGGAGGACTTTTTTAGCGCCGGTGTAGAAGGCTAATCGGAAAGCGTCAGCGTGCCGGTTCCCCAGGTCCTTGCCTTTTGCCTCAAGAAAGCCAGGGTCGTCGCCATCCAGCCATGTCAGATCCTGATGGTGTGGTGACTTTACGAAAGAAAGGAAAAGTGTCGCGCCGGAGAAGCTTTTGGCCAGCTTATACGCGGTTTGAAGAAGATTAAGGTTTATATCAGCGGCGCGTTCCGCGCCGAAAGCCGCAACGAGCTCAGGATTGATGTTTTCCGGGTCCGGGGCCTCTATCAGCAGAATTATGCAGTTGTCTCGTTTATTAATCATGGTAAAATGGAATTGAGAACGCGATTCAAAGTATATTATACTACATTGAATCACTGCGGGGTCGCACGGAAAATTAATGCCGCTCTTAAATATCGGTGCGCGGCGGCTGGCGAAAGAATGCAAAAAAAGCAAAAAATAGTAATATACGGCGGCACTTTCGATCCCCCGCATAAAGGTCATTTCGCGCTTATAAAGGCGGCCTTAAAAACGCTGGCCCCCTCCGTTATTTACGTGGTGCCCGGTTTTCGCTCTCCGTTCAAGGAAACGCCTTGCGCCCCGTTCAGCGACCGCGCCGAGATGCTGCGAGCAGGTCTTAAAGACGCGGGCCTAGGACGGCGTACGCACGTGAAGATTCACCCGTACGAGTTCAAGCGCGGCCGCCTTACCTATACATGGCAGACGGCGGAGTTTTTCAGGAAGGCGCATCCCGGCGCGGAACTTTATTTGCTGATGGGTTCCGATTGCCTTGAAACCTTTCACCGCTGGAAAAATTACCGCCGTATTCTCGCTTCGGTCCGGCTGGTCGTTGGCGCGCGCGACGGCTTCGCGCTGAAAAATCCGCGCGGTCTGCCGTATATAAAGCTTAAGGGACGCTTTCCTCTTATAGCGTCCGCCGAACTTAAGGTCAGGCTTTTCTCAGGGCAGGTTCAGCCCGGTCTCTGCGAAAGCGTTTCTGACTATATAACCAGACGCGGTCTTTATCTGACCAGCCTGCGCCGCAGGGCCGCCAAGCTTATGACTGCGCAGCGCTTCGTTCATACTATCGCTGTCACCAGACTCGCTCTGGCCCTGGCCGTTAAGTATGGGGCGGATACGAAGCGAATCGCCCTTGCCGGTCTCCTGCACGACATAGCCCGGGACCGCACTCCGCAATATCTTGCGGCTTACGCTGCCAGGACTCGGCTAAAGGCGCCGGCTTTAAAAGAAACTTTAAGCGAGGCTCCGATCCTGCTCCACGCGTATGTCGGCGCCGAGATAGCGAAGAAACGATTCGGCGTGAAAGACAGTGAAGTTCTCCGCGCGATACGAAACCACACTCTTGGTTCACCCAGCCCGGGTCTGATTGATAAGATATTGTATGTGGCGGATCTGGCGGCCGCTGACAGGTCGTTCCCTGAGGCTGCCATGGTAAGAAAGCAGGCTTTCAGGGAATTGGGAGCGGCGTACGCG
This sequence comes from uncultured Elusimicrobia bacterium, assembly GCA_903867985.1. Taxonomy (GTDB): domain Bacteria; phylum Elusimicrobiota; class Elusimicrobia; order Elusimicrobiales; family UBA9959; genus YA12-FULL-51-18. Next base: position 23,311 of record CAIPTO010000045.1, read on the forward strand.
GCCGCCAATTATGTTAAACTTGTCTGTGCTTTCAGGACCGGAAAATGGATTCATCCCGAAAGCGTAAAAGTATGGAACAAGCTGTCAGAAAAAAACAACTGATAATGCTGGCGGCGGGCGGGCTTGTAACGTTCTCCCTGACGGCCGCTCATTACCTTTCCCCGATATCCCGGAAACTGTCCTCCAACTCAGATGTGGAGCTGGTAATGTTGAACAAAGAACACCCCATGCTTTTTACATACAGTTCTTTTTCACAAACTGTTGATGCTGTGCGGCTGCCGGGCAAATCCACGCGCGGCGGCTCGGCGTATCAGCGCGCCAGCGATGTTTTAAATAATTTCTCCGGCGGCGGGACTTCGGAGCCGGCCTATATAGAAGCCCAGGCTCCGGACATGGCCGCTTTTGAAGACATGATCAACAACTGGCGCGCGCGTCCGGCGTCTCTAAATCAGCTGGTCCGCTATCTGCGGGAACTAAAACAAAATGACGCCACAAATCTTTCCATGCACGACATGGTGTTGCTCACGCTGGAGCTTGCGCGCATGAATTCTTCCAACTTTATTAAAGAGGAATTTAATAAGACCCGGTTCTCCGACGCCGCGCTGGCCGCGGAAACTGCGGCGGAAACTACTGAAGTCCCCGCGGTTTTGAGGCTTGAAGTTTTGAACGCCTCCGGCAGGAAAGATCTGGCCGGCGCGGTCACGAAGTTCCTGCGCGACAAAGGTTTTGACGTGATCAACTTCGGCACTTACGGGAGCGTAGAGCCGCAGACAAGGATCGTAAACTGTTCCGACAATATAAAAGCGGCTCACGCTGTCAGGGAGTCTCTTGACCTCGGAGGGCTGGAGATATACTCAAAGTTTGACAAACGCGCCATCGCTCAGGTAAAGGTAATACTCGGCGCGGATTTTAACTATTCAAAGATAGAAAAAACAAACAGGGGGATAAGATGATTGATCTGATAACGATACTTAAGAGCGCCGTCGCGCTAGGAGCCAGCGACATTCATATCTGCGTGGGGAAGCCGCCCATGATGAGGCTGAACGGGGCGATAGTCCCGGTGGGGGCCACGCTGCCGGTGCTTACCGCGGATGATACTAAATCGCTGATTTATTCCACTCTTTACGACGAACAGCGCGCCAAATTTGAAGCGAACTGGGAGCTTGACTGCTCCTTCGCCATTACCGGGCTTTCCCGCTTTCGTCTCAATGTGCTGGTTGCGCGCAACGGCGTGGAAGCGGTTATGCGTGTTATCCCTTCAATTATTCCCACTCCGGAGCAGCTGGGACTTAATGCCACCATCGTGGGGCTCTCAACCCTGCATAAAGGCCTGGTGCTTGTGACCGGTCCGACCGGATCCGGTAAATCCACCACGCTGGCCGCTATTCTGGACCTTATAAACCAGAAAAAGCAGGGGCACATGCTTACCATCGAGGATCCAATAGAATTCACCTACGAGGCCAAAAGTTGCGTGGTGCGCCAGCGCGAGATCGGCCAGCATACCAAATCTTTCGGCAACGCGCTGAGGGCCGCCCTGCGCGAAGATCCCAACGTTATCCTGGTAGGCGAAATGCGCGACCTTGAAACCATCCAACTGACCATAACGGCGGCCGAGACCGGGCACTTGACTTTTGCCACCCTGCATACACAGGACGCGCCTTCCACCGTTGACCGCGTCATAGATGTGTTTCCTCCGCACCAGCAGACCCAGGTGCGCGTCCAGCTGGCCAGCGCGCTTCAGGCCGTGGTTTCCCAGATCCTGCTGCCCCGGAAAGACGGCAAGGGACGCGTGGCGGCGCGCGAGATAATGATCATGACCCCCGCCATATCCAACCTTATACGCGAAGGCAAGACCCATATGATCTACAGCGCCATAGAGACCGGGGCCCGGAGCGGCATGATCTCTATGGATAAGGCGCTGATCAACCTGGTAAAAGAGAACCAGGTGGCGTTTGACGTAGCGCTCGCCAAGGCGCACGATCAGGACACGTTCAGGAAACTCTGCGCGGAGTAAACCGGCGATCGTTTCGCAATAGGGAGAAATATGGATAATGAAATAGCAGCTCTCAGGACCGTGCCGCTCTTTAAGAATTTTTCCGACCGCATGCTTGGGGAATTCGGCGGCGTTTTTAAACGGTCTTCCTTCAAGGCCGGCGATATAATATTTAAGGAAAAAAGCGTCGGGGATACTCTTTTTATCCTTGTAGCCGGGCAGGTTATAATTGAAAAAGGTTTAGACGAGACCGGGCATGACTTCAAACCTCTGGCCATCCTGTCAAGCGGAGAATTTTTCGGCGAGATGGCGCTGCTGGAGGGGTCTATCCGCTTTGCTCAGGCCCGCGCGGAAAAAGACTCCTCGGTTTACGAAGTAAAACGTGCCGAATTTTTTAAATTCGTCACGGAACACCCGGAAAACGGAAGCGCCATCTTCACAGAAATAGTAAAAGTTATATCCAAAAGGCTGCAGCACACTTCAAGTGAACTGACCATGCTGTTCGACATGAGCAGCCTGATAATGCAGGAGCATAAATCTCCCGCTGAGTTCATAAAAAAAACGGTGGAAGAGATTCGTATTTATTTTGACGGGGTTTGGAACTTCAACGGGTATGCGTATAACCAATTCAACGAAGAGTTTGAACCCGTGGTGTCTCTGGAGCGGTTCACGAGGGATCCCTTGGCCAAAGAAGCTAAAGGGGACCTTCGGAGCGGGTGGCTGAACGACGCCTCTTACCTTATGGTTTTTTACGCGTATGGTAAAAAGGCGGGTTATATCACATTCTCAAGATCAGGGGTCATTTCCGACTATGAAAAGAACAATCTGACCACGATATTTAATACAATATCATCCATAATGGGCTCCGCCATAGAAAATATCGAACACAGGATGGAAGCTGCGCTCCTGCTGAAACTCAAAACGCAGAAATATAATATATGAAAACCAATAAAAACGAATTCAAGAACATCGCTATCACCGTCGCCAGGCTGGCGGACGCGAAGAAAGCTGAGGGCGTGGCTATATACGACATGGCCGGCCGCTCGGAACTCGCCGATTATGTTGTGGTGGTAACGGTTGACAACCCGACGCAGTTGGACGCCGTGGATGACGAAATATCCATAAATCTGAAAAAAGAAGGCTTCTACGCTATTTATCGGGACGGAATGAAGTCCAAGAACTGGAAGGTTTTGGATTACGGCGGCATCATCGTGCACATCTTTGAAAAGCAGGCCAGGGAATTTTATTCCTTCGATAAGGTATACGCCGGGTACAGCGCGATTAAATGGGAAGAAAAAACCGCGGCGCAGACGCAACAGCGCGGCAGCAAGACAGCGCGGCAGCAAGACAGTGCGGCGGTGACAGTGGCGCGGAAACCAGTTCAGAAAAAAGCCACGGCCGCTTCCGCAAAATCTAAAAAAACCGCGGCTAAAAAAGCTCCGGCAAAAAAGGCGGCTGCCAAAAAAGCCGCGAAGAAGGCCCCGGCCCGGAAAGCCGCCCCCAAAAAAACCGCCAAGAAAAAAGTTTCTAAAAAGAAAAGATAATGAAACTCTCCGAGCTTGAAGAGGAAATGAAAGCGGCGGCCAAGGCCGCTTTCGGCCTTGATGACGGGCAATTGAAGAATTTCGCCGTTTCGGTTCCTCCCCCGCACATAAAAGGGGACCTTTCCCTGGCCTGGCCCATTGCCGCCGCGAAGGCCCTTAAAAAACCGCCGTTAAAAATAGCCGAGGAACTTAAAGCGGCGCTTGCCGGCAAGTACGACGCCGCGGTGCTCCCCCCCGGGTTTGTTAACATCAGCCTGAAGGATAAATCCCTGCTCGACGATACGGGCCGGATACTATCCGAGGATTCCTATTTCGCTAATCCCATCCACGCAAAAGAAAAGGTAAATATTGAATTTGTTTCAGCCAATCCCACCGGACCGATGCATCTGGCTTCCGGGCGCGGCGCCACGCTGGGCGATTCGCTCTCCCGTATCATGAGGTTTTTGGGTTATCAGGTGAAAGAAGAATTTTATGTAAACAACGTCGGCAGGCAGGTTTCGCTGCTGGGGCAGTCTCTTAAAGCCAGGTACCAGGGGAAGAATCCTCCGGAAGACGGCTACCAGGGCGAGTATCTTAAAGATATGGCCGCCGCGCTGCCTTCGGACGCCGCCGGCTGGAACGATAAGCAGTTTTCTGAATTTGCCGTGAAGGAGATGCTTATCCTTCACAAGGCGGACATGAAGGCTTTCGGTGTGGAGTTTGACAGATGGTTTCTGGAATCCGAGCTGCACGAGGCCAAAGGCCCTGAAAAAGCTCTTGAAGAACTTAAAAAGCGCGGCATGACCTACGAAAAAGAGGGCGCGCTCTGGCTCGGCACCGCCTCTGTTATGGAGTCTGACGACAAAGACCGCGTGCTGGTCAAGTCTGACGGTCATAACACATATTTCCTGAACGATATAGCCTATCATCTGAACAAGATAGAAAGGGGCTTTACTAAAATAGTTGATATCTGGGGTGCGGATCATCACGGCCATGTGCCCAGGATGGAGGCCGCTGTTTCGGCCCTCGGGCATGACAGAGAATTATTTAAGATAATTATTCATCAGCAGGTGCTTTTAAAGCGCGGTACGGAACTTGTGAAAATGTCAAAACGCGCCGGGGATTTCATTTCTTTGAAGGAGCTTGTGGAAGAGGTGGGTGCTGACGCCTGTCGTTTCTTCTTCGCGATGCACAGCCCCAATTCCCACATGACCTTTGACATAGACCTGGCCAAGAAACAGTCTAATGATAACCCGGTGTTCTATGTGCAATATGTGCATGCCCGGATCTGCTCTATCTTTAATAACGCCGCCTACAAGGACGTCGATCCGGCGCGGGCGTATGACCCGGCCAAGATAACGCCCAACCCCGAAGAGCGGGCTCTTATGATAAAGTTGTTGTGGCTGGAAAAAATTCTTGAGACCTGCGTGCGCGATTCCTCGCCGCACCAGCTGACAGTCTATTTAAGCGAGTTGTCGGCCATGTTCCACTCATTTTATGACCAGCATAAAGTCCTTGACGCGGCCGATCCGGAAACTACGGCCTTCCGGCTGTTTTTGCTGAAAGCCGTGCAGCGTGTCATAGGCCGGGGGCTTGGTCTGCTTGGCGTCTCCGCTCCTGAAAGAATGTAAAACGAAGGCGAGTAAGAAAATAAAAAGCCGCTGCAGACGCGGCTTTTTTTATTGTGGCGGCCGTTATGCGGGCGGAAAGGCATAATCTCGACTTTTAGTTACTTTTCGCCGGCCAGCAGAAAGAGATAATCGGAAAGGCGGTTCAGGTAAACTGCTGCGGGGGCGGAGTTTATTTCCCAGAACGAGATCTCGCAGAGGCGCGCCTTTGTCCGGGCCAGATGGATAAGGGTTTCGGTTTCGGTCCGGCCCGGCAGTATGAATTTAAAGGGCGGTTTTGCGGCGGGAGAAAGTTTCCTTATCCGGGTTTCTAGATAAGCGGTTTCTGTTTTAAGTTTAGCTGCGAAATTAATACCGGCCGCGTGCGAGCCGACCGTTAAAAGGGTTTGCTGCATTCTGTGAAATTCCGCCGCGCCCTGTTTGCCGGCCAGCTTAAGCTTCACGAGCCCGAGTAACGCGCCCAGCTCATCTGTAAGGCCAAGGGCCTTTATTCTCAGGTCGGTTTTTTTTACCCGCTTTCCCGCGGTCAGGTCGGTAATCCCGGTATCGCCGCGTCCCATCGCAAGTTTAAATTTTTTTGTCATATCAAGGTTTCTGTCCGTCCAGCGGATGGATTTTGAAGTTTCTAATTTTTTCAGTCACGAACAACAGTGTCTCCGCCGGCAGATCTCCGGCGGAGGCGGTCAAACGCTCACTGACGCCCTTCGGGTAAAACAAACCGTCCCTCACCAGTATCGGGGATGATTTATGCGCTCCACATGAACCTTCGCCGTCGTCTATTCCCGAGTGAGAGTACCCCTGAACCTTTGTCCATGTCAGCGCGCGAGGATTGACTTCCAGATCATAGCACAGTTGGAAACCCCAAATAGAGTTGTCCGTATCCAGCCAGACTATAAGGTCAAAAAAAGAGTCGGAAAACCATCGGCGCGGCGGATCGCCTTTGATCTGGCGGACATTTTTAGCTTCCATGAGCATGCGGATATTTTACAAATATTTACCGGTTCACGGGCGCCCATCCTGTTTGACGCGGCGTCCCGCGGGATGGAGCGGCGCGTGAGCAATACTTGCTATAATTTATTTATAAAGGAGATTGTATGAAAGAAAAAATTGCCGAGGTTATTGAAAAAATAAAACCCATGCTTGAGGCGGACGGCGGATCTATTGAGCTGCTTGGAGTTGATGAGAAGAGCGGCATAGTGAAAGTGCGTCTTACCGGAGCCTGCGGCTGCTGCCCTCATGCCACTATGACACTTAAGAACGTCGTGGAGCGCATGATAAAGGAAGAAGTACCCCAGGTCAAAGAAATTGTTGTCGGCTGATAGAGAACAACAGGTAACACTACGGCTTTAATAAATCTCCACTCCCATTCCAGGTGTTCGGACGGCACCCTTGCGCCCCGTGAACTGGCGGACGCTGTTTCAAAGGCCAAGATCGGATATTTCTCGCTCACCGACCATGACATCTCTCTGGGCTGGGCGGAGATCGAGCCCCGCTTAAAAGAGCTCGGCATCCATTATCTTTACGGCATAGAGCTCAGCACCACGCTTCACGATAATCTTCATATCCTTGGCTACGGCCTGAACCTGAAAGACCCCGTATTTCTGGCCAAGATTGAGGATTTTCGCGCCCGCCGTATTGAGCGGCTTAAAATAATTATAGCCCTGCTCAATGAGCAGGGCGTGGATGTTTCCTTTGACGAACTTAACACCTCCTCCGGACATTCCTACGGCCGGCCGCACATCGCCGATCTGATGAAAAGCAAAGGGTTCGTTAAGACCCGGCAGAAAGCTTTTGAAAAATATATCGCCTATGGGAAACCAGCCTATTCCCCGCCGCGCGGTCCTGATATTGAAGAAGCCATAAAAACCATAAAAAATGCCGGCGGGATAGCGGTGCTGGCTCACCCCGGAGTTGTTTATAATATTCTTGAGTTGGGCAAGTGGAAGGACATGGGTTTGGACGGGATAGAGGCTTTTTATCCGGCCCACACCAATGTTCTTACACGGGAGTTCCTCGCTCTGGCTAAAACTCACGGGCTTCTGGTCACTGCCGGCACCGATTACCACGGGCCCGGTTCGGGGCGGGGCGAACTGTATGGTTTTGAATTCCATGATGAATTCTTCGGGCCGCTAAAAGGAATGTTTTTATGAAAATAATATCGCATCGCGGCGCGTCAGGCTACGCGCCGGAAAACACAATCTCCGCGTTTGAGCTTGCCCTGAAGATGGGCTCAAAGGCATTTGAATTCGACGTGCACATGACCAAAGATAAAAAACTGGTAGTGCACCACGACTACGACCTTGCACTCACCGCGGGCAACCACGCGAAGATCGCGGACCTTGATTACGCCGCTCTGAAAAAGATAAATGTCGGTAATAAATTCGGCTTTCCCGTTGAGCGCGTCCCCCTTCTGGAGGAAGTCGTCAATCTTATTTCCCCGAAGGCCGAGTGGATAAACTTTGAACTCAAAAATGATCTGAATGTTTATCCGGGCCTTGAGGAGGCGGTGATTAGCTTCGTCCGCCAGCGCCCCGGCCTGTCGGAAAAAGCCCTGTTCTCCAGCTTTGATTACGGGACGCTAAAGCGTCTGCGGGCTTTGGATAAATTAATAAAATTGGGATATCTGGGGCATCGTCTCGCGACTTTGTTATTGCTGCCCGCCATAGTCAGAGCTAAAGCGGTGGGAGCGGTAAATTTTCACATATCGCTGCGCATTGCCGTCGCTCTCAATGTCTCCCTGCTCCGCAAGGCGGGATTTAGCGTATGCGTCTATACCGTCAATAAAAAAACCGACGCCCTGCGTATGCAGAAGATCGGCGTGGACGGCATTTTTTCAAATTACCCGGATATACTACAGAAATAATATGGAAGCGGTGTTAAACGAAGAAATTAAAAGGTTATCGGGCAAGGGCCTTCGTGAGAGCTGCCTGGCAAGGGGGCTTCCGGCCGTAGCCGCGCTGACCGAAAAGATAAACCGGCTTAAGAAGGAAAAGAACGCTATTGTTTGCGCCCATGTATATCAGACCCCGGATATCATCTGCGGTGTCGGAGATATTATCGGGGATTCTTATAAGTTGGCGGATGATTCCCGCAAGATGGCCGCGGATATTATAATTTTTTGCGGCGTCCGCTTTATGGGCGAGACCGCCAAGATCCTTAACCCTTCTAAACAAGTGTATATCCCTTCCCGGAACGCCGGCTGTTCCTTGAGCGAAAGCGTTAACGCCGAAGACGTGCGTAAATTAAAAGCCAGGTATCCCGGTCTGCCGGTGGTAACCTATATAAACACCTCGGCCGAAGTGAAAGCCGAATCGGATTGCGTAGTTACCAGCGCGAACGCTGAAAAGATCCTGCGCCGGCTCTATCGGAAGAATGAAAAGATAATTTTTATACCCGACCGGTTTATGGGAGCTAATCTGGCCAAGGTCCTGGGCAAAACTCCCGGCAAAGATATTATCTTATGGCAGGGCTCATGCGTGGTGCACGAGAAATTTAACGCCGCGGTTATAGGGCTTTACCGGAAGAACTACCCGGGGTTGGCGGTGCTGGCGCACGCCGAGTGTCCCTCGGATATCATTAACGCTGTGGATTTTATGGGCGGGACTGGAGATATGCTGCATTATATAGAGAACACGAACGCGACTGCCTATCTGCTGGTGACAGAATGCGGTTTCGGTGAGTTGGCGCGTATCCGGTTCCCGCAAAAGAATTTTATAGCGATGTGCCGGTTATGTCCCTATATGAAGTCCATCACGCTCGAAAGTATCCTGGACGTTCTGGAAAACCCGAGGCCTGAATTGGAAGTATCAGTTCCCCCCGAAATAGCCGCCCGCGCCAAAAAATCCATAGAAAAAATGTTCGAACTTGCTGAATAGTGAGATTCAAAGGTCCGGGGACAGCTGTCCCCGGAATTTCCATTCAAAGTAACCCTGCCGTTGTTGCGGTCGAAATAGAAATTCTCCGGAAACCTTTTAATAAATTATTCCTGCTCTCTTTTTGGTCGCCGGCGGTGCCCCATCCTTCTGATTGATAGAGAATCTTGCCGTCCTGTAAAAAGTAAAAATGCGGGGAGATTGTAAAATCTAAGCCGGGGAAGTCACTTGCCTTGTAAGCCAAATACACTTCCTGAAAATTAAAGTGGCTTTTCCACAACGCTACGCTTTCAGCATTGACCCTGTTGGTTATTACCGTGCCATATTTTATAAAAACGGTCGCTAAATTCGGATCCGCCATGATCCCTTCCATTGCTGCCTCCCCCATCGCGCAACCCGGAAGCATAACCATAACAACCTTTGGCCCCTTATCCAGTGGCAGGACTTTGAGTTCTATCGTTTTCCCTTCATCCAGCACATTATAAACCCGCCAAAGAGTCGCGCCAGTCGGATTGTTAGAAATTATTGTTTCGGGCATGGAGAAAAGTTTGATATCCGGAAATTGGTTCTTTATTCCCCTCGCCTTATCAAACATCCGGGCTGCGAGGAAGGTTCTAAACATGTTTTTTATGTCATATTCGCTCGATATATGTCTGGCGAGTTTCTCCTGAAAAACTTTTTCCTGCATCGCGACGTGGTTTTCATCCTCCGGGAAAGAGAATGTGATAGTGGATAAAGCCTTATACAGCCGTGTCAGCTCAGTGTCTGAATATCGTTTAATCTTTGCCGTTGAAAATTCATTGTCGCTAATTCCTTTGGCCAAGGCGGATAGTGCGGGCAGACTATAACCTGGCTTTGAGGTCGCCTCATTGATCGTATCCGCGCGCTTAAGGGTTTTTGCATACGTCCCGGAGCACCCGGACAGAAAAAGAAATGCAGCCAATGCGATGAAGAAGTCAAAAAATTGTCGTGTTTTCATAAACATCCGCTCTGATCTCCAGCCGGGGGTATAAGTAATACCCCCGGTTTAAATATTATCAGTAGTTACTATAAATCGTAACAACTCATTAGGGAATTCCGGCGACAGCTTGCGCTCAAGTTTCTAATGCAACAGTTTTTGTAAAAACTTCGCGTGGGCATTGTCGGGCACGCTCTCTTATAAATAGCGCCCTTGTTTTTCCTGGTTCCAGGAAAGTGGCCATGGGGAATTTCAGGGGCGGTTGCAAGGTCCGTAAAATCGGGAGCTATCTGGTTACTCTGTTTTTGTTTTGATTCCTATTGCTGCCAGCCCGTTGCGGATCTTGTTTTTTGCATATTTCCCGCCACCGTCGTTGTCCCAGCCGCTGAATTCGTCCAGTATTTTCCCGTCTTTAATGAAGTAAAAAGTTGGAGATATCCTCAAGAGGGAGAAGCCGGGAAAGTCGCTTGATTTTCGCGCTATATATACCGCATCGAAATTGGAGTGTTTTTTTACGGTCTCAACGCCTGCGGGATCGAACGCCCTGGTCAGCATAAATCCTTTAGCACGAAAAACGGGCCCGAGTTCCGAATCTGCAAATATTCCGTCCGCGGCCATTTCAGCGAACTCACATCCGGGACGTATAACCATTGCGATCGCCTGACCGCTCTTCGGAAGCAGCTGCAGGTTAACTTTTTTTCCTTGTTCTGAAACCTTATATACCCACCACCCTTCAGACTTGACGGTATCCACCGGAACGATTTCAGGGACTTCCGGCAAAGACTTGTCGGGGAACTCCCGCCGTAACGCAACAGCCTTGCTGAATAGTCCTGACATAATGAAAGCATTATACATGCGCTCGGTATCATCCCCCATGTTGTTTCCCCTTCGGCCCTTTTCTTTGAATGCGCGCTCCATCCTTAACGTATAGTTTTCTTCATCAGGCAAATAAAGAGAGATCTTCATTAACGCGCGAAACATTGAGTCCACAGCTTTATCCGAATATTTTTTCATGCGCGTCGGAGACAGATCTTCCGCTGTAATTGAGGATGACAGGTTGTTAATGGCATCCATATCATGCTTTCTCCCGGCAGCGGAAACTTCTTCGGATACCTTCGCAAGTCTAATTTCCGGACCGGCACACCCGGCCAGATATAGCGTAGCCGATAGAGCCATAATAATGTTTATGTTTTTCATAATCCCTTCTCAAGTGGGGGCAGAACTGCTCTGCCCCCACCAACAATAGCATTACTTGCAAGTCGTAGTATTACATTTGTATCCATCCTCAAAGTCGCACCCTCGGAGAACAGCTTTGCCTTTTGCGCCAGTAGAGGCATTGCAGGAATAATCGGTAAGAATATGGCGTGATTCTGCTCCCGGTGCTGCCGGCATAATTATACTGAGTATCTCTTCGAATCTTTCAGGAGCAATTTCCTTTTCGAGTGCATCGGTTTTAACAGAAACCATGGCGCCATTTAAAAGCTTCATATTATCTAACAAATCCTCCTTGGTTTTTTCTGGAATACCCTGCAGAAGCTCCCCCATTTGTACCATCGGGCGGTCAATAGCAGGGTTATCGGAATTTATATCTTCCTCCTGGGACTCAAAGGCCAGTAGAATCTCATCTATTCTTGCGAGGGATAGTCCATTCCGCTCTAGAACCGTATAATCCCGGGCAGCCACTCTTCCATTTGTTAATTTTATGCTGGACATAAACTCCACCCGGTCTTTGGCGGAAAGATCTTTTAGCAGATCTTTTACTGCAATAATGCGGTCTTTGTACGGATTTGCAGTATCCTCCGCGGAGGATCGGCGCACAGCCTGAGGAGTGGGAACTTTTTGCGTTTCATTATTCTCGTTCACTTTAGCTATTACATACGGGTTAATGCTTTTGTTTTCAGAACCGTCAAATGATACAGCCACATTCTCCGCATTGGTGAAACCAACCCCTAAACATATTATACCGATTACTGCCATCATTGTTTTCTTCATTTTAGCCTCCCCTTTTTTTCTGTTGTTTCTGCTAACAAAAAAGGGAAAGCAAATTTTAATTTGCTTTCCCTGGATACACCGGATTACGGTCCGGTCGTGGATACTCCGGGGCCAATCCCCCGAATTACAAGGCTACTTCTTGCTGCGTTATAGCGTACCCTGTAAGACTGGGCGCGCCAAGGGCACTAAGGGAAGTGTTCGTATGGGTCGAAGGGCCTATCTGAAGATTGTTGTCATAGTGAAAAGGGGGTGCCGGAGGTTTTGTTTGCGGCTCCTTGGCGGAACTGAAGGTGTTTTATGCTGAGGAAAATATAAAGTTCATGATTTCCTCAGGATTCCTGAACAAGAGTCTGCTAGAATATTTTATCAGGTAAGCTGGAAATATGCCTTCACATGGCAGTGGCGATGAAATAAACAGGATGTCGCCTTGGTTTAATTTGGGTGCTAGAAATATTGCTTGATTGTGATTATGGATTTCTGCTATATATATCATTGAGTGATAAGGGTTAAGTTATAAGGAATAAGTTTTAACCGGTAGTTGCTTGTAACTTACTACTTACTCCTTCACTGCTGATAATTATGAACCTTATTAAACGATTGACGGCAATAAATATTTTGATGGTGCTGGCGCTTGCGGCGGCACCGGGTTCTTCATTTGCCGCTATAACGATGATCTCCCCCGCGGCCGGCGCGGTTGATGTTTCACAAAGCCCGTCGCTTCACGCGGCGGATCTCGCGCTTGGCACCTCTGTGCAGTATCATTTCCAGATCAACACGGCAGCGGACA
>CAIPTO010000046.1 GCA_903867985.1 uncultured Elusimicrobia bacterium
TAACAACAATGTCGGCGCTCGCCCTGCCAGGACGCCACAAAGGCCGGGCCATGGGTTTTACAGAGTAGTTCCGTAGTTCCGGGGACAGTATATTTAATTCCGCTAATTCCGGGGCCTAAGCCGGGGTTGAATTAAATATGCTGTCCCCGGAACTGCTATTAACTTATGAAAACTTACCGGCGGTTATTTGACAGTGTAACGGCTTTCCCTAATCTGCTCCTTGCCTCTAAACTGGCGCAGAGGGGCAAGCGCTTCCGTTATGAGACGGCGTGTTTCAATTTCGGCCTGGAGAAGGATCTGGTGAAACTTCAGGAGGAATTGATATCCGGGGCCTGGACGCCAGGCGCGTATCACAGTTTCACCGTTTTTGAGCCCAAGGAGCGGCCTATCGTGGCGGCGCCTTACCGGGACCGCGTGGTTCATCACGCTCTGCATAATATCATAGAGCCGGTGTTTGATGCCGGCTTCATGGATGATTCATACGCCTGCCGGGACGGCAAAGGGACGCACGCGGCTTTGGACAGGGCGCAGGATTTTCTGCGGCTGTCCAGGTTCGTTCTACAGTGCGACGTGCGCAAGTTCTTCTTTTCCATAAATCATGAAACGCTTCGCTCTATTATTTCAAGGAAGATAGGCTGCGCGCGCACGCTTGCGGTGATATATAAAATAATAGCGTCCGGCGGGTCTGTGGGGCTGCCCATAGGGAACCTTACCAGCCAGCTCTTCGCCAACGCTTATTTGAACGAGCTGGACCGTTTTGTCAAGCAGGGGCTGGGGCGCAGGCGGTATCTGCGCTATATGGACGATTTTCTGATCTTCGGGGACTGTAAAAGTGAATTGGCCGATATCAAAATTAAGATCGCCGGGTTTCTGGAGGACAGGCTTCAGTTGAAGCTGAAAGAAACGAAGTCCGTTATCCATCACGCCGTGAACGGGGTGAGTTTTCTGGGCTTCCGCCTGTTCCCCTGCCACCGCAGGCTTACCGGCGCGAATGTGGCCAAGTTCGTGAAGCATTTTAAGGCGCTCCGGGCGGACCGGCGCGGCGGAACGGTCGGTTTTCAGGAAATGAACGCTTCGGTGCGCGCGTGGGTGGCGCACGCTGAGCACGGCAACACCTGGAACCTGCGCGCGAAAATCCTCTCCGGCGTGCCGCTGTAAGTTTTACGCGGCCAGTTCAGCCTCACTCCTTTTTTAATCTGCTGCGTCCGCAAACGATCCCCCGTCTTTATCTGCCGGGAAAATAATTGTCGGCAACTTGCGGGTAAATGCGGCCATCGGTCGCAAAAATAGAAAAAAACCGCTTTCTGGGAGCGACAGTACGCTGTCGGGGTCCTCTATTATCCTATTAATACACAAAGGGGGACTTATGAGTAAAGAAATTATCCCACAGGAAGTTTTAGCGGCGAAGATTTTTTTGATCCGCGAACAAAAGGTTATGCTTGACCGGGATTTGGCGGCTCTCTATGGCGTTGAAGCGAAGATGCTGAACAGGGCGGTCAAGCGCAACATGGAAAGATTCCCCGTCGATTTTATGTTCCAATTGACGCGAGAGGAATACGCGGACATCTTAAGGTGCCAATTTGGCACCTTAAGACATGGGCGGCACAGTAAGTATCTCCCGCATGTTTTTAGTGAAAACGGGGTGGCCATGCTCTCCAGCGTGTTAAAGAGCCGACGGGCCATAGCGGTGAACATGCAGATAATGCGGACCTTCACAAAGATCCGGGAGCTGCTCAACACCCATGCCGATTTATGCCGCAAACTCGAAAAGATGGAGAAGAAATACGATTATCAGTTCAAAGTGGTGTTTGACGCTATTAAAAATCTTATCACCCTGCCCGGCAAGAAAACAAAAAGGATAGGCTTTACGGCTAAAGAAAGGGCAGCCGTATACAGTCCGGGGCTTGGCCCTGGGCCTAAGTCGGTGTTGAGTTAAATACGCTGTCCCCGAAACTCCTTTTTAATGGAGAAGTGGGGGCGGGTATCGCTGGAGAGATGATGCGCAGGCCGCTGACCTGGCCGTTGCGGCCATCCCGAACTGGCGGCCCCTGCCATTCCCGTCTTACTATCCTGCGGCTCTATAACCAAAGCCAACGCAGTAAGGGATTATGGCCATTTGTGTTTGGGGTAGCGGCGGGATAACTGGGGGCGCAGTTTGGGATAGCTGACCGCCCAGAAACTTTTAAGGTCTTTTGTCACCTGCACAGGCCTCATCGACGGCGCCAGTATGTGAACCACCAGCGCTACCCGCCCGGCCGCTATCTTCGGCGTCTCTTTCAATGTGAACAGGTCCTGGATCTTGGCCTCGAGGAATGGCTCCCCGCCCTTCGGATAACGGATCTTCGCCTTGCGGCCGCCAGGCATCTCCAGCCGTGCCGGCGCGTATTTTTCTATCAGCCGGTTCTTTTCCCAACCGAACCAATTCTGCAGCGCGGGCAGAACCGGGCGCGTCCTGGCTTCCGCTACGCTCCGCGCCCCGCCGCAAATCTCCGAGATGACCAGTTTTATGTCCTCTTCGCCCAGCGGCTCAAACTCCAGGTCCGGGCAGGCTTTTGACAGGAAGTCCACGCGCGCCAGCCATTCGTCCGCTTCCTCGTTCCAATTCTGCAGTTTATGGCGCCCGCTGGTAAACTCCGCGGCTATCAGGTTAGAAGATGTTTGACCGCGCGCGGCGCCGGAGATCTCGCTGCGGATGACGATATCGCGGTATAGCGTGAGCGTCTCGGTAACTGGTGTGAGCATATCCTTATCCAACGCCGGCCGGGAGATGGTGGTGATCTGCCCGGGGAAGGCTTCTCTCAGCCATTCCTCTTTTATCTCGGCGGCGAATGAAAGAGTTATATCAGTTCCGGTGCGGTTGGCGCTTTCAAGCGCTTCACCGGCGCAGATCAAAGACGCGCCGGCGGCGGCGCTGCCGGGTTTAAGCCGTGCGCGTTTCCCCCCCGTCAATTGATACCGGCCTTTTTCAGAGGAAACCAGGGCAGCCACGCGATCCGGAAAAGCGCGCAGGAAGCATTGCGCCGCGCATGTAAGGGCGCGGGTTCCGCCCGGCTGTGCCGTGCCGGCGAGTCGTTTTGCTACCCTCCATACGTCACGGGCTACTCCGGATTTAACGCCGGCGCGCTCGCAGGCGTAAGTGTCGAAATCTGCCCCGGCGCAAAATTCAAGCGCTTCTGCCACCGCGGCCAGGTCGGAACTAAGGTCCGCTCCGTAACTCATATCCTGTTTGGCCCTTTCCAGCCAAAGGCCTCGGCCTTGCGCGGCGGCCGCGATGAGAGCGCACTCATAAAGGCAATTTCTAATTTTGGCCTCGGCCAGCATGCGGGAATATCTGGGGTGAAGAGGGTAATCAGCCATAGCGCGCCCTTCCGTGGTGAGATCGCCCCCCTTATCTGTCGCGCCCAGTTCGCGCAGCAGGGCCTCGGCGCGCTCGGCGTCCCTCGGAGCCGGCGGGTCCAGCCATTTCAACGCGGCAAAACCGGAGAAGCCGCATGCTTTTATGGTTAACAGGGCTTCGCTCACATCCAAGCGCAGGATTTCAGGTTCCAGCTTCACCGGGCGGTGACTGTTTTCCCGCTCTGTCCATAAGCGCGCGCAAGCTCCGGGCTGGGTCCTGCCGGCGCGCCCCGCGCGCTGGATCGCCGAAGGGGCCGCGATGTTTTCGGTGAACAGAGTGTTTATGCCGCGCGCGCCGTCAAAACGTGCTATTCTGGCCAGGCCGCTGTCGATCACCGCGGTAACGCCTTCTATGGTCAGTGAGGTTTCGGCTATATTGGTGGTGACTATGATTTTGCGCCGGTTAGAAGGAGAAAGCGCGGCGTCCTGCTCGCGCGTCGGCAGTTCGCCGTGAAGGGGCGTAATGGAGAATTCGTTCAGAGCGGGTATGCCGGACAGCGCGGCGCAGGTTCTGCCTATCTCAAAAGCGCCGGGCATGAACACAAGGGCGTGGCCGCCGCTGATCGCCGGCAGCAGGTGCGCGCAGGTTTTAGCCGCGGCTTCCCACGGGGGAAACTTAGCGGTATCTTCGCCGCAGTAAATTGTTTTCACCGGGAAGACGCTGCCCTTAGCTGTCACGATCTCGCATGGCGCCAGGAAAGCGGCCAGCGGTTTTTCTTCCAGCGTGGCGGACATGACCACTATAAGCAGATCCGGCCTTGGTCCCTCCTGCAGCGCCAGGCAGGCCGCCAGGGTAAGGTCGCCGTGAATGTGACGCTCGTGAAACTCATCCAATATTATTACCGAGTATTTTTTAAGATGGGGATCCGAGACGAGTTCCCGCAGCAGGATCCCTTCGGTTTCAAAGATTATCCGTGTTTTGGGTCCCGTGCGGTCTTCGAAGCGCACGCGGTATCCGACTTCGGCGCCGGCCGCCCCGCCCCTTTCACCGGCGACGCGGTCCGCCAGCATTCTGGCGGCCAGGCGGCGCGGCTGGAGCACGGCGATCCGGCCTTTGAAAATTCCGCTGTCCAGCAGCAGCTGGGGAACTTTTGTGGATTTACCCGAACCGGGCGGGGAAGAAATTATCAGCCGCCGTCCATGCTTGGCCGCGCGCAGGATCTGGTCGGCGTTCTGTAATATGGGGAGTTGGAGCATTATGGTAGAGGACTAGAGGATTGGAGGATTGGCCAGATTTATAAAAATTTATGGAAGTTTTTAATTGTTGGTGTTTCCCTTTGGTTTTTCCCGGCGGAATTTCTTTTCAAATTTGGACGCGGTTTCCACGCGCGAAACGGTAGCCGTGTCTCCGGTCACCGTAAAATGTACTTCCCGGTCGCACAGGAAAAATTCCAGTTCCGCGCCGTCCTTCATCTGCGTGGCGTCCCGCATATTGCGCGGATCGTTACGGAGGGTTCCCGCGATCAAACCGCGCAGATCTGGCCCGTCCGACAGGCGCTTCAGCCCTATATCCTTAAGGGCGCGCGCCGAGAATCTCACTTTCAATTCAGGGAAATCGTTACCGGGCACCCAGCCGGATAAAGGATCTTTAGCGCAATCGCTGAAAGGAAGATATGGCTTGATATCCAGCACCGGAGTACCGTTTATCAGGTCTATCCCGGAAAGGTGCAGCGTGTCGCCCTTAACCATTTCAAGCTTTGCCAGCGAGAGTCCTAAAGGATTGGGGCGATGCGGCGACCGCGAGGCGAAAACGCCTATCTTCCTCCCCCGCAGACGCGGGGGATGGATCTTGGGATGAAAGGTTTTATTTGTATTCAGATGAAACCAGGAAATAAGCCACACATGGCTGAATTCAGCCAGACCGGCCAGCGAATGCTCGGGAAAATATTGCGGATAAATACGGAGCCTGGCTGTTGATCCCGGAACAAAGCAAGGCTGTCGAGGTGTACCGAATTTTTCCTGAAAACAGGACTCCAATACACCGATCACCTGCAGTTCCTTAAAACCGGCTTCTTTTTCTTTGATTAATGAGGTCATTCTATGTGGGTTTTACCGCCAAGACTATCATGCGGTCGGTTTTATCCGTTAGTTTGTCGCCGCTGAAGCTGCCCCAGAACTTCAGGGGTTCTAAGCCGGCTTTTCGCAGGGCTGTGCTCATGCGACCTTTGGAATAGAGTCGCGAGAAGAAATTTCTCGTACGTGTTTTGCCTTCCCCTATAATAGTCCAGGCGTTGAGAGTTCCGTCTTTGGTCAGCGCGGCATCCTCCAGGTGGTAGGCTCCGTTCTCCAGCCTCATCCAGTTCCTGGCCCGGAAGTTCTTGCGGACGTAATCGCCGTGCACTATATCTATGATCAAGATCCCCCCCGGTTTCAGCGCCCGGGCCGCGCCTTTCAGGGTTCTCATATCGTCTGAAAAACGCTGGAAATACCCAAAACTCGTGAACAGGTTAATGACCGCGTCGAAGGTGTCTTTAAATTTCAGGCGGCGCATATCACCGCGGACCAGAGTCAGTCTTACTCCGGCTTTTTTTGCTTTGATCTTGGCTTCCTTAAGGTAATCGGCGGAATAGTCGTAGCCTGTTACGTCCATGCCTTTTTTAGCGAGCAATATGGCGTGTCGGGCCGGGCCGCAGCAAAGATCAAGCAGCTTATCGCCTTTTTTGAGATTGAGGTGCTTTAGAAGGAACTTAACTTCCATCGGCGCTTTAGACATCGCCGCGGGCGAAGCCGGATTATAGAAGGGATTTTTAAAAAAATCTTTATGCCATTCGTGCGGAACTTTCATATTTGACAGCGGAGAACCGGGAAAATACAAGAGGAGTAGAAGATTGGAGGATTAGAAATTATAAGGAACTTATTTATGTTACCCCTTCAGCATATTTTTATATATGCCGGGTTCCGAACCTTCTATTACCGTCGCTCCTACCGTTTTTGTGAAAAAATCCGAGGGTCCGGCCCATCCCACTATCGCGTAACCGTAGCCGGCTTCGCGCATGGCTTCCAGCGTCCGTATCAGCAGGCCTTTCCCGAGGCCGGTTTTCCTCAGGGTTTCAGCCACGCCTATAGGTCCGAAAAATCCCTTTGCGGTCGCGTCATAGCATGCAAAACCGGCAATTTTTGAGTCCTTAACCGCTACAAAACAGGAACAGGGCGCGTTTGAAAAAGCCGCGTCGCATTCTGAAGCCCAGCCTTTGGAAAATTTTTCACCCACCCAGTTTAGAATATGATGCTTTTCCGGGGTGATGGCGCGTTTTATCTCTACTCCGTTGCGCGAAAGGTCGGCTAAAATTTCCAGCGAACCCGGAAGCGCGTAAAGTTTAACAAGGAGATCCGCCATTATTGGCCTTCCTGATCCGGCGGTTTCTCCTGGTCGCTGCCTTCTATGGGAGGCTTGGGTTTTAATTTTTGCCGCGGCCCGGGGGGCGGAGGCGGTTCCTGAGGCGGGGTTCCGGTCGCGGGGCGGGATGGTTTTTTCTTGGTTTTTATTTCCTTAATTATAGGGTTGGCTTTTTTATCGAATTTGTAGGTGGGCACGCTGTCCGATTGTTTGAATATGTATTCCGAAGCGGGTTTTGGGGCCGATTTTTTTGGTTTTTTTGTGACCTTCTTTTTCGCCGGTTTTTTTATCGGAGTCTGTTTAACAGGGACAGCGGTTTCCGTGGAGGCTTCGGTTGAGTCTTTGGAGTCCTGGGCTGAAACCAGCAATGTCGCAGGCATTAATACTAGAAGAGAGATAAGAAATATTTTTTTAAGTTTGTTCATAATAGTTCTCCTGAATCCTGCCGGTCCTCCGGTCATCAAATTTTCTTCCCTCTCGCAAGGAGGCCTAATCGGTTTATCAGGCGGGTAATTCTTTGACCCTGTTCTCCGCGGCTTTTACGCCAGCCGCTATGAGGCAGGCCATCGTCACGGGCCCGACGCCTCCGGGCACCGGGGTCATAGCCCGCACCTTGTCTTTCATTCCCTCAAAATCAGCGTCACCGCACATTCTGCCATTTTCATCTATATTTGTTCCGACGTCTATAATAGTGGCTTCAGGGGCCACCATCTCAGCTTTAAGCCAACGGGCTTTTCCAGCCGCGCTGACTACGATATCGGAGGCTTTAAAGATCGCCGCGATATCCGGGGTCTTGGTGTGGCAAATCGTAACCGTGGCGTTCATGCTTGTCAGCATATGGGCAAGCGGCCGTCCGACCACCGCCGAGCGGCCAACCACAGCTATTTTTTTCCCAGAGACATCTATATTATGGTGGCGCAGCAGCCGTATGACGGCCAGGGCTGTGCACGGGACAAAAAAACCGGCGTTCTCGATATCGCGCATTTTTGAAATGAAAAGGCGTCCCATGTTCACGGAAGAAAGTCCATCCACATCCTTCGTGGCCGGGATGGCGTCCCACATTGCGGGGACCTCAAATCCGTCCGGAAGCGGCCGCTCGATCATGACGGCGTCGACAGCGGGATCGTTGTGAAGGAGGTTCAGAATATTCAAAAATCCGGGCAGCCCTTCTTTCGGGTCCGGTTTTATTACGCGGATCCGCACGCCCAGCTTCTCGCAGGCCGCTATCTTCCTTTTAACGTAGATGCCGGAAGGGGAATCATCGAAGTAATTGATGATTGCCAGGACTGGCGGCCGCCCGGCTATTGCCGTAACCCCCGCTATACGCTCAGGCAGAGAGGCCAATATTTTTTGGGAGAGCGTTTTTCCTTCCAGCAGTTTTTCCATAAGTATATGGTATTAAATCACGGATAAAATATCAAAAATAAAAAACCGGCCGTTTTGGGCGGCCGGTTTTTTAATCTTTAAAGAGAAAGAATTACTTCTTCTTTTTCTTGGTCTTGGCGTTCACCATTTTAGCGCGGGCGACATCGCCGGCTTTGTCGAGGTAATAAAGGAAACCAGCTTCCTTCTTAACGCCGACTTTGGTGACTTTCTGGGGCTTGCCGCCCTTTTTGCCGCCGCGAGCCATCTTAGCGCGGGAAACATCTCCGCCTTTGTCTATGTAATAAAGGAAGCCGTCTTCCCGTTTAACGCCAACTTTCTGTACTTTTTCACCCATTGTAAAGCCCTCCTGAAGTGTGTGAATATGTTTAAATTCTACACTATATCGTCGTGGAATGCAATAACTAATTATTATTGATCTGGAAGGATAACCCCCTGGCGATGTGGGTGGAGTGGGTGGCAGGGGAACCGGATAAGCGGAACCGTACCGGAGGCTGAGGCTTGCGTAGCGCCGAAGCCGAGGTCCGGAAGCGCGCGCACGGTGTGCGCGACGCTGGTTCCGCGTTCCGGGCCCATGACAGGACCCGCGAACTCTGCACTGGAAAATTACACAGAAGGCTTGACGTTACCTTATTATTAAAGATTTTCAGAAAAAAACTGAGCGACCTTGTTTTTGTAAACTTCGCCGCCGACTTCCGCGCATTTACCGTGCGAGGCGCCCGTTATGACCCACATCTGTTTTTTCTCTGACTTGCACATGCCGAAGAGAGTCTCGGCGTCATGAAGCGGCACGATGTCGTCGTTGTCGCCGTTGATGAACATTACCGGCGCCGTAATCTTGGCGATGTTGTGGGCTGGGCTAAAAGGTTCGGGGTTGGCGCCAAGCTTCATTTTCACGAAGGCCAGAGTCAGGGGCACCAGCGGGTAATAGGGAACTTTTGTGCGCATCCAGCTCCAATTGGCGACCACCCTCTGGTAGGATAGGAAAGTGTTTTCAGCCATCAGACATCTAAGTTCCGGATGTTTGGCGGCCGCGAAAATAGCCACCGATCCACCCATAGAGGAGCCGAATACTGCCGCATGTTCCATCGCGCGCGGGCGGTGGGTTTTTAGGAAATCATAAGCGGCGTCGAAGTCGCGCGTCTCAAGATAACCGAGGCTTGAGATAGTTCCCTTGCTTTCTCCCGAAGCCCGGAAATCAAAGTAGAAAAGGTTGAACCCTTTCTCCGCCAGGAAATGGGTGTCGCGCAGCAGGTCTCCCCGGTTCACTCCCCAGCCGTGACAAAGGATGATGGTCTTATCTGTTTCACCGCCCACTGCCGGGATAAACCAGCCTCTAAGGGTCAGCTCGTCGGCCGTGGTGAAGTCTATGGTCTCGTAGGCCAGTTTATATTGGTCCGGGTGCTGGGTTACCGGAGTGCGCCGCCGGGGCGGCTGGATTATGGAGTAACTTTTAAAGTATGCGATGATCACTGCGCTGACAGCCAAACCGAGCGCCGAGAATAGTGACCAATTGAATATTTCTATTGCGTTCATGGTTTTACCACTCCATCCTTGATATTCTGTCCGCGGCTTGTCGTATTCTTTTTTCCGGGGCCGTCAGCGAGAATCTGACATAGCCCTCGCCCAGCGGACCGAAGCCGGAGCCGGGCGTGATAAGCACGGAGGCCTCGTCCAATACGCGGTAGACGCAATCCAGCGACTTTACCCGCGCCGGCGGCTTGGCCCAGACGAAAAACGTGGCTCCCGGCTGAAAGACGGTCCAGCCGGCTTTTTTGAGCGCGCCAATAAAGAAGTCGGCGCGTGCCCGGAAAACTTTACATATAGGAGCAACCAGAGCGTCGTGGTTTTTAAGGCAGAAAACGGCTGTTTCCTGAATGGCGTTGAACTGGCCTGAATCCAGGTTCTCTTTAAGCTTGGTAAGAGCCCCCACGACTTCGGGGTTCCCTATCATCCAGGCGAGGCGCCAGCCGGTCATGCAGTAGGTTTTTGAGAGCGAGTAAAACTCCACTGCCACATCCTTCGCCCCCGGCACCTGCAGTATGCTGGCGCTGGGCCTGCCGAAAAAGATTTCGGAGTAAGCCGCGTCCTGTGCTATCCAGAACCCGTGACGTTTGGCCGCGGCCACGGCGCCGGCGTAAAATTTCAGGTCGGCTACCGCGCCCGTGGGGTTATTCGGGTAGTTCAGAAAGAGAAGTTTTGCGCCCTTAAAAAAAGATCTTGGAAGAGCGGAGAGATCCGGCAGAAAACCTTTAGCCGCGCTTAAAGGCAGTCTTTTTATATTCGCCTCGGAGAGCAGAACGCCGGTCTTGTAGGCCGGATAGCAGGGGTCGGGCATGATTACCGTGTCGCCGCGGTCTATAAGGGCGAAAGGAAGATGTGCCAGACCTTCTTTTGAACCGATAAGTGTCAGTATCTCGGTTTCAGGGTTTAGCGTTATCCCGTGGCGTTTCTTGTGCCACCCGGCTATTGTCTGCCGAAGGCGCAGAGTTCCGCGGCCCTGCGGGTAACTGTGATTTGCCGGCTTGAGAACCTCTTTTGCCGCAAATCTGGCTATGGCCGCCGGAGTTGGAATATCCGGGTCGCCTACCGCGAGGGAGATAACATCTTTCCCTTGGTTCACGGCGATCTGCCGTTTCTTATCCAGGTCGCGGAACAGGTAGGGAGGGAATTCACCCGGCTTTTTTCCTAAGGCGGGTTTTTTCATATGTTTTTAAGGCCAAGAAGATCGAAATAATCGTAAAGGCCGGGTTTCTGATCTTTAAGCCAGAGCGCCGCTCGAACGGCGCCTTCAGCGAAGACATCTCTTGAGTGCGCGCGGTGGGTCAACTCCACCCGCTCATGCGGGCCGGCGTATAGGACGGTGTGCTCACCGATTATGTCGCCGGCGCGCACGCTGGTGACCGGAACCTCGCCTTTAAAAACTTCTTGTATATGCTTCTTGTATTTAAGAGCGGTGCCGGAGGGCGCGTCTTTTTTTAATTTATGATGGGTTTCGCTGATGCATACGTCAAAGTCCGGCAGCTTGGCCGCTATCAGGCGCGCTACGGCAATAGTGAGATTCACCGCCGGGCTCATGTTTGGCGAGAGGAAGACGGGCGCGGACCGGGAAAACTCTTTAATAAGCGCCAGTTGGGCGGCGTCAAAACCGGTGGTGCCTATGACCAGCGGTTTTTTATGTTTCGCGCACAGTTCCGCGTGGGCGGCACCGGACGCGGGGGTTGTAAAATCTATTACCGCGGCGCAGGCGTCCAGTGCGGATTCTATGTCGCGCCGTATATCCGCGCCGGCGGCGGCTTTCAAATCTAAAGCGCCGGCTAAAACGCAGTGCTGACTGTGCCGGATTTTTTCAACTATCTTGACGCCCATCCTTCCGGCGGAGCCAAGCACCAAGATGGCAGTTTTTGAAGCACCCATGGATGTAATTATATTCATTTAATTGCCGGATGACAAACCGAGATAAGGGTTCAGGGGTCAGGGTTCAGGGTAGGGGGAGCCATTATGATCCCTACCCCCCAGTTCCGGTGCCGGCCTTGCCTTGCCCCGGTTGAAATAATTTTGCTATCGTTTAATATAATGATTTACATATTAGCCGGCGTCATAACCATACTTCTGGGTTTTATCGGCTATCTGCTCAAGAAGCTTTACGCCTTGAAACTTGATAAGCCAGACTCCGAGACGGAAAAACTGGATTCCTCCCTCAAGAACACCTGGAACAAATTTGACGAGTTGATTACCAGCCTGCTCACCATCCACGAGATAGGCATAGTCAACGCCGGCTCCATAAAGAAAGAGGAGTTTTTTCAGACGGTGGTGGAAAGCGCCTGCGAACTGATACATTCTGTCAGGGGCTCGCTTATGGTCTTTGATGAGCACACAAAGGAACTCAATATTGTTGCCTCGAAGAATATTTCCAAGGAAGTGATATCGGCTACCCGCCTTAAACCGGGCCAGGGGATAGGCGGCCGCGCGTTCGAGACGGGAGAGACCATATTCGTCACCGATCCAGAGCAGAACGTTCAATACAAGGATTTTATCGGCTTGGAGGAGCAGAAAGAGCCGTTTATTGCCATTCCGCTGAAGGTTAAGGACAAGGCGTTCGGGGTTCTGAATCTCCATCTGCCCAGAGAAAAGGAATTATTTACCGATTATGACCTGAAGTTCCTCACCCTGCTTGCCGGCGAGTCCGCTATAACTCTGGAGAATATCAAGCTTTATGAAAGCATTGAGAATTTCTACCTGGAGATGGTGCAGACTCTGGCGCGCGTCATTGACGCAAAGGACGCTTACACCGGCGACCACGCCGGGCGCGCCCGCCATAAAGCCAGGGCTCTCGCCGAAGAGCTGCACATGCCCGAGCAGATGATAAAATATGTGGAATACGCCGCCCTGCTCCACGACATAGGCAAGATAGGGATAGACGGCGCGATACTTTCAAAGCCCGGCCGCCTGACCGACGCGGAGTACCTGGAGATCAAGAAGCATCCGGCCATCGGTTACCAGATCCTTTCCCCCATTCATTTCCTGGGTCCTGTGGCTCAAATGGTCCTATACCATCAGGAGTGGTACAACGGTATGGGTTACCCGGAAGGCTTAAAGGGCGAAGAAATACCGCTGGGCGCCAGGATCGTGGCCACCATAGACGCTTGGGACGCCATGATGAGCGACCGTCCTTATCACAAAGCGCTTAATCACGACATAGGCGTCACGGAGATGACTAAGGGCGCCGGTAAACAGTTCGACCCCAAGGTAGTGGACGCATTCCTAAAGCTTGAGAACAGGGAATGGGAGGAACCACGCTTACCATCGTCCCCACCCCTTTAGGAAACCTTGAAGACATAACGGTGCGCGCGCTCAAAGCGCTGCGCGCGGCCGACCTGGTGTTGTGCGAAGACACCCGCCGCACGGCCAAATTGATGGCCCGCTACGCCATTGTTAAAAAACTGGTCCGCTATAACGAACATGATGAACGGTCGATAGCGGAAGCCGCGGGTTTTTTACGTCAGGGCAAGAGCGTCGCGCTTGTTTCCGACGGCGGCATGCCATGTATTTCCGACCCTGGTCGGAAACTTGTGACCCTTGCGCGCGCCGAGGGGGTCGCGATTACAGCCCTCCCCGGACCTTCCGCCGTGGTTACCGCGGCCGCCGGGTCGGGTTTCCCCGCTGATTCGTTTGTTTTTCTGGGGTTTCTTCCGCGGCCGCGCGGCAAGATCGTAAAAGCGCTTAGCAAAGCTTTTGAACTTGAAAAGACGGTCATTCTTTACGAATCGCCTTTCAGAATAAAGAAATTCATCGACCTGGTCTGCGAAGAGTTCGGTCCGGACGCTGAAATCGTCATAGCCCGCGAGCTGACTAAAATCTATGAAGAGTGGCTTAAAGGGACCGCCGCAGAGCTGCGGGATAAGCTGTCCGGGATCAAAGAAGTTAAAGGCGAAATAGTTGTAATGCTGCGGCTGCCTTCCTTTGCGGAGGATGAGGGTAAACTGGGGGGATCCGGGGCAATGACGGTAATGTTCGTCTGTATGGGTAATACCTGCAGAAGCGTGATGGCCCAGTATTATGCGGCCCAGGCGGCCGCCGACCGGGATCTTGACCTGAAATTTACATCCAGCGGCCTGTCCGCGGAGGGCGCCGTACCGGCGCCGCCGATCGTGAAAGAGCTGCTGATAAAAGAGGGAACCCCGGATTTTACTCATACGCCGGTCCGGATCACCGCGAAGAATGTGAAAGAGGCCGGACTCATAATAGCTATGACGCATGCGCATAAAGCGGCTATTCTAGATAAATTTCCGGCCGCTTTTGACAAGACTTACACGCTTGAGGAATACGCCGGTTTTGGGCATGGAGATGTGGACGACCCGTACGGCCGGGACGAAAAATTTTATTTTGAGACTTTCCGCCTGATAAAGAAGTCGGTGGATGTTATATTGGAGAAACTAAAGAAGCAGCATAGTTCATAAAGGCGACAGGTGACGGTGGAAGCGGCAGGGATTAATAGGAGAAACCAATGTACGAAGAAATAAAAAAGAACGATCCGCAGCTTTATAAAGCCGTTAAAGGCGAGGTTCTCAGGCAGCAGAACAACCTGGAACTTATCGCTTCGGAGAATTATACTTCCAAGGCCGTGCTTGAGGCTCTCGGGTCGGTGCTGACCAATAAATACGCCGAAGGGTACCCCGGCAAACGGTATTACGGCGGCTGCGAGTATGTGGACATCGCTGAAAAATTAGCCATAGACCGCGCCAAACAACTTTTCGGAGCCGAACACGCGAATGTCCAGCCTCATTCCGGCACCCAGGCAAATATCACCGCCTATCTCTCCCTGATCAATCCTGGCGACACCGTTATGGGCCTCAATCTTTCCCACGGCGGACATCTGTCCCATGGTCATCCCCTTAATTTCTCCGGCCGCTATTTTAAGATAGTCACCATGAACGTTCACAAGGACACCGAATTGCTTGACTACGACGAGGCGGCAAAACTCATAGAGAAAGAGCGGCCTAAGCTTATCATGGCCGGCGCCTCCAACTATTCCAGGATATGGGACTGGAAGCGCCTAAAAAGGATGGCCGACGATTGGAAAGCTTTCCTGGTCACTGATATAGCTCATTACGCCGGCCTCATCGCGGCCGGTGTTTACCCCTCCCCGGTGGAATACGCCGATGTGGTAACCACAACCACGCATAAGACCCTTCGCGGGCCCCGCGGCGGCTTAATACTCTCCAAGGCTCCGTACGCGAGAGTCATAGACCGCACTAATTTCCCCGGCAATCAAGGCGGCCCCCTGATGCATTCCATCGCCGGCAAAGCCATCTGTTTCAAGGAGGCGCTGTCACCCGCGTTCAGGGACTACCAGAAACAGGTGGTCAGAAACGCGAGAAAGCTGGCCAGGGAGCTGCAGGCGCGCGGTTACCGGATAGTGGCCGGCGGGACTGATTGCCATCTGATGAGCGTGGACCTGCGCGCCAAGAACGTGACCGGCAAAGAAGCCGAGATCGCCCTGGATAAGGCCGGTATGACCGTAAATAAGAACACGATTCCTTACGACCCCCAGCCGCCTATGGTTACCAGCGGTATCCGGATCGGCACCCCTGCGGTCACGACCCGAGGCATGAAAGACAGGGATATGTCCGCTATAGCCGACTTCCTTGACGACGCCATTAAACACAAGAATGACGATAAGGCGCTTAAAGGAATAGCCGAGCGGGTGAAAGGGTTATGTTCCAAATTCCCGATGTATCCGGGTTTTGAGAGCTGATCTGCAGAAAAGGCCGTGTTTTAAGGCTTTAATTATTATAAAATCTTAATATGCCGGTGAAGTTGGCTTTTGCCCTTTACCTGAACGGATTTATTTGAGTTTTTTGAGGAGATATGATGATCAGTAAGCCGGTGGCCGCGGTAGCTGTGATCGGGGGAAGCGGGCTTTACGCGATGCAGGAGCTTAAGGGGATCAGGGAAATAAAGGTTAAAACCCCGTTCGGCAACCCCTCTGATGCCGTGATATGCGGAACCCTTTCCGGCACCCCGGTGGCTTTTCTGCCCCGTCACGGCCGCAAACACGCGATCCTGCCAAGCGAGATCAATCATCGCGCCAATATGTGGGCGCTCAAATTTCTGGGTGTAAAGACCATAATTTCGGTTAGCGCCGTGGGGTCTCTGAAAGCGGAGCTCGCGCCAGCGCATTTCGTGTTCCCGGACCAATTCATGGATGAGACCAAGGGCCGCGTCTCCACCTTTTTTGGCGGCGGTATAGTCGGGCACGTTCCCCTGGCTGAGCCCTTCTGTATGGGATTGTCTGAAATTATGTATAAAGAGTCCGTGAAGCTGGGCATTAAATCCCATTTCGGCGGCACTTACGTCTGCATGGAGGGGCCGGGGTTTTCCACTAAAGCCGAGTCCTATTTCCACAGGAAGATGGGTTTCTCCATAATCGGGATGACCGTGGCCACTGAGGCCAAGCTCGCCCGCGAAGCCGGTTTCCATTATTCCCCTGTTTCCTTGGTTACCGATTATGACTGCTGGAAAGAGGGTGAAGAGGTTGACCAGGAAAAAGTGACGGCCACCCTTAAAAAGAACATTGAAAACATCAGGCGGCTGCTGGTGAAGATTGTCCCCATGGCGGGGAAGGCCGGCTGCCGCAATCATTGCCCGGATTTTATAAAAACCTCCGTGCTTACCCATAAAGAAAATTTCCCGCCGAAACTTTATAAGGGGCTCAAACCTTTTATAGGCTGAATTTATGAAAAAAGAAGCCAAAAACCGAAGCAGAAAGGCCCGGATAAATTCCGTCCGCAAGAAGCTCATAGAGGCGGCTAAAAACGCGCAGAAGAATTCCTACTCCCCGTATTCGCGATATCCCGTGGGGGCCGCCGTTCTGGCCGGATCAGGCAGGATATATTCCGGGTGCAATGTTGAGAACGCCTCGTTTGGCCTGGCCTGCTGCGCGGAGCGCGTGGCCATCTTTAAAGCTGTGAGCCATGGCGAAAAAAAATTATGCGCCGTGTGCGTGACTGCGAAGTCGGCCAAACCCTGCGGCGCCTGCCGGCAGGTTATAATAGAGTTCGCGCAAAAGGATGCTGAAATTATATGCGTAGATTGGGAACCGCTTGAAAAGAAGGAAAAGATCACCTACACACGGGCCTCCAGGCTCTTGCCAAAACCCTTCAACCCTTCGGAAGCCGGGTTGTAGGTGAAGTCGTAAGTGTTAAGGATCAAAGCCTGGCATCGGGGTATATCGGGGAGCCGTAATATTTAGAAACTTAATCCTTAAACGTTTTTAACACGGAGGTATCATGGATGTTAAGACTCTCAGCAGGATAACCAAGTGGATGGAATCCACCGATCTGGAAGAGATAACCTGGAAGAACGGCGGGGAGAAGATCAGCCTCAAGGTTAACAATTCCCCCGAGTCCCACAGCAAGTTCTCCTCTACCATCGAGCCGGTGGCGTCTCCTTCGATCGGAATCTTCCGCTTTGCGCGCCCCGGCAAAGCGCATAACCTTAAAGAGGGAATGGCCGTTAAGAAAGGCGCCGAGCTGGGCGTGGTGGAGGTGGCTAAAGATTTTAGACCAGTCCTCTCTCCTATAAGCGGGTGTCTTAAAATCATTTCCGTGGAAGATGGCAAGATCGTTGAATACGGGCAGCCATTGTTCTTCATAGAGCCCAGGTAAAAAGAAAGGGTGCATGTGAGAGGGGTTTGGGCGTAGTTTAAAAATTCCTGTTTCTGCCCTCCCCTGCGCCCCACATTATGTCCCAAAAATCCGCCGTCATAAAATGCCAGAAATGCGGGCACGTGTCCAATATCATAAGCGATACCTGCATCCGGTGCGGCTCCCGGCTTGAAAAGATCTGCGGCGACTGCGGCTTTTCAAACGAGGTGGAGAAGAACTACTGCGACCAGTGCGGTGTCTTGCTGACGCTTAAGGCGGGGCGCCCCGTTGAGGCCGGGGATAATATGATCAGGCCCGCTCCCCCGCACGACAAAGCCCCCTCCCCAAAAGCAATTCCCAAATTTCAATTCGAAATGCAGCCGATACAGGATACAGTGGCCGAAAAAGAGGCTTCTTTCAGGAGCCGCCCGCCGGCCAGGAATCCAGCGGCCCCGGATATCCCGCCTGTCGCGCCGCAAGTTTCGGTCCCCGCCGTGCCGTCAAAGACCGACAAGCTCCAGATTACCTCCAGGATTTCATTTTCTGCCAGAAAAATTTATGGTGCCCTTATCATCGCCGGTTTGTTGGCGGTCCTGGTTTTTTTGCTGTGGCTGATAGTGGCGCCTCACATGTCTAAATTTTCGCTCAAAATGGCCGCCAATAATTACCTTAAAAAGCTTTCTACCGGCCGGTATGAAGAGGCTTACGCGATGCTTTCTACCAACTCCAAGTCGGCCTGCTCAATGAAGGATTACATCGATTACAGTAAACAGTATTACGACAATGTTCCGCCTTGGAAGTTTACCGATGTTGAGGTGTTCGCTATGGAGGCGGATGCCGCCATGGTGCGCTATCAGCTGAAGGTGGGTACGGAGCCCTGGCGCACCGATTATATCTCATTTGTCAAGGAGCACAATAATTGGACGCGTCCGTACATCTGGATGCTCTTTGAACCCATAGACACGGCCATTGCCAAGCAGAATTATCCACAGGCGCTGTTCCTGGCCCAAAAACTGTACCTCACCGACCCGATGGACCCCCGCAGCTCCGGATACCTGTGCGCTTCCGAGTTCTTTATGGGACTTTACGAAGAGGCGGCCGATTCCTGCAGGAAGACCGTTGTTTCCGCCGCCACTTATCCGGTTGGATTCACCGCCGAGGAAATTTTCTGGTTCAAGTTTTATCACGCCGACAGTCTGCGCTTCGTGCGGAAACTTGAGCTGGCGCTGGACGCGTACGCTGAACTGCTTAAATCCGGGATCGGCTCCTCGAGGGACCAGTGTAACCTTCTGCTGAGCCGGGCCGACACTTACGTGAAGCTTAAAAGGTACGACTCCGCTCTGGACGACATGCTTAAAGCCGACGGCGTGTGCACTGATGATCCAAACCGCGCCGAGGTGGTCAGGCGCATGAGATTTATGAACGGCGAAGCGCGTGCGGACGCCATACTCTTCGCGCAGCAGACAAGGTCCAGGGCTGATCTGCCGCCTTTCGGAGAATTAAGGCGTAAAGCGCTGGACTCCCTGGCCGCCCGGCTCGGCCCCAAAAATATGAGGTATATGCCGAAAGATAATTGGGTGGCCGCTCATTTGTCCGGCCCTGAATACCGCGTAGTGCTTTGGCAGGAAGGGTTAAATCCTAATACGCGGCAAAAAGATATTAAAAGCGTGTATGCGTTCATGGTCAATCTGTGGACCGGTGTTATTATCAGACTTGAGGAAGACGTGCGGCCTCAGCGAAAAGCGGCTGTGAGGCAAAGGGAGTAGCCCTGCGGATTAAAAGTCAGATTTCAGAACTTACCGCTTTCAGGTCAATCCTTGTGAATTTAATCCACGGTCATTCGGGAGGTTATTAGCTATGTTTAAGAAGATATTAATTGCCAATCGCGGCGAGATCGCCATCAGGGTTATGCGCACATTGAAGGAAATGGGCATTAAATCCGTAGCTGTTTATTCCGAGGCTGATCGTTCCTGTCTGCATGTGAGAGAAGCCGATGAAGCTGTCTGTATCGGTCCGGCCATAGCAAAGGAAAGTTATCTGAACATCTCCGCCATAATATCCGCCGCGAAAGTGACGGGCTCTGAGGCGATCCATCCCGGCTACGGGTTCCTGTCTGAAAATCCGGTATTTTCAGCCGCCTGCGCGGAAAACGGCATCGTTTTTATAGGTCCGAGCCCGAAAGCGATAGAGATGCTGGGCCATAAATCCAGCGCCCGCAAGATAGCTGTCAAAGGCGGTATCCCGGTCACCCCGGGCACCAGGGACTGCGTCACTAAGGATTTTCTGAAAGAAGCCGAACAGATCGGGTTTCCTATCATGATAAAAGCCGCGGCCGGCGGCGGAGGGAAGGGTATACGTATTGTAAGGGAAAAGGGGCAGCTTGACCACGAATTCCATATGGCCTCCTCCGAAGCGCGGTCAGCGTTTAATAACGGAGACGTTTATTTTGAAAAGTATATAGAGAATCCCCGTCACGTCGAGGTGCAGTTCGCCCGTGACTCTAAAGGCGCCGCTGTAGCTTTCCCGGAGCGCGATTGTTCCATACAGCGCCGTCATCAGAAGCTGGTTGAGGAGTCTCCCTCCCCCGCCGTAAGCCAGAAGCTCCGTGCCAAACTGGAAGAGGCCGCCATTAGTCTGGCCGACACCGCCGATTATGTGGGAGTGGGCACGGTGGAATTCCTGATGGATCGGGAAAAGAACTTTTATTTTATGGAAGTTAACACCCGCCTGCAGGTGGAGCATCCCGTGACCGAAACTATAACCCGGACAGATCTGGTCAGGGAGCAGATCCTGATAGCGGCCGGCGAAAAGCTCAGCCTGTCCCGCGCCAGGGCGTCAGCGTTTGACGGGCACGCTATAGAATACCGTATCAACGCCGAAGATTTTTCCAAAAATTTCGCGCCTTCGGTGGGGCGCATAGAGGAATGGATCGCCCCCGGCGGGCCAGGCATAAGGCTGGACACCCATATGTATCAGGGGTACAAACTTCCGATTTATTATGACAGCATGTTGGCTAAGCTGATCGTGTGGGGTTCTGATCGCGCCGCCGCCATTGCCCGTTCCAGGCGCGCCTTGAGCGAGTTCAAGGTCAGCGGCATATCAACCACGATTAATTTACACAAAATGATAGTAGAGTCCCCTGAATTCCAGGCCGGGACCGTCGACACAGGCTTTATGGAAAGGTTATTAAAATAAGTGCAGTAAGTGATAAGTGGCGGGCGTCAGGTTTTGCCATTTAATACTTAATGCCGGATCTTTATTAATTATGACCACAAAACACAAGATCGTGACCTTGAAGAGAGCTCTCGCCGCCAGGGGAAAAGCCGCGGCGACCGGAAAAAAAATAGTTTTCACCAACGGCTGTTTTGATGTTATACATTCCGGCCATGTTTGGCTGCTGGAAAAATCGCGGTCATTAGGCGATACGCTTATAGTGGGACTGAACTCCGACGCGTCTGTCCGGAGATTAAAAGGGCCCTCCAGGCCTCTTAACAGCCTTAATGACAGGGCCAGGGTGCTGGCGGCGCTGGAGGCCGTGGATATGGTTGTGCCTTTTACCGCCGACACCCCTTATGAACTCATAAGAGCTCTGAGGCCTGACATTCTGGTCAAGGGGTCGGATTACGCCCATGGAGAGATCGTAGGCAGGGAGTTTTCCGGCCGGACCGTCAGAGTTTCTCTGGTCAAAGGGCGGTCTACTACCAGGCTTATAAAGAAGATGGGCTCAAAAAAGAGGATTGGAAGGCCGTAAGATCAAGGGCTCGGGCGGTATAAGCGTCTCCTTAACGGCTAACCCTCTTTTTTCCGGCTTTTTTCCTATGATTGGCCCCGTAAATTTAATAAAATAAGAATGATGGTTGGGCGCTTGTATCAAGGATTAAAAATAGAGCGTAAGGCTTCCGGTGTTTCAAGCTTTAATTCTTGATCCCCGAATTTGCAATTGAGGTAAAAATGAAAGATATATTTGAAAAATGCAGGAACTTCCATTTCGCTAAGCAGCTTATGGCGGCCGGCATATATCCCTACTTTAAAGAGCTCTCCTCCGAGCAGGCCCCCGAGGTGACCATCCAGGGCAGAAAATTTATAATGTTCGGCTCCAACAACTATCTGGGCCTTGCCAACGACCCCAGAATGAAGAAGGCGGCGATAGACGCTGTGAATAAGTTCGGCACAGGAGTCGCCGGGTCCAGATTTTTAAACGGGAACACTATCCTTCACACCGAACTGGAACGTAAGCTGGCCGCGTTTAAAGGACGGGAAGCCGCGCTGGTGTACGCTACCGGCTACCAGATGAATCTGGGAGTGGTTTCCGCCCTTGTCGGGAAGGGCGACATTGTTATTGTGGACAAACTGGACCATGCCAGCATCCTGGACGGTTGCCGGCTTTCCGGCGGAGAGATACGCCGCTATAAGCATAATAATACCGAAGATCTTGAGCGGGTTCTTAAAGAATCGGGCCCCAAGCACGGCAAGCTTGTGATAGTGGACGGGGTTTTCTCCATGGAGGGCGACATCGCCCCGGTTCCGGAAATATCCAGGCTTTGCAAGAAATACGGAGCCAGGCTGATGGTGGATGATGCTCACGCGACCGGAGTGCTGGGCCCCCGAGGCCGGGGTACCTGCGAACATTTCGGGCTTACCAACAAAGATGTGGACATAGTGGTCGGCACCTGTTCTAAATCTTTTGCCTCCATCGGCGGTTTCGCCGTGGGTGACGCGGAGCTTATGCACTATATCCAGCACCTCTCCCGCTCCATGATCTTTTCCGCCGCTCTGCCGCCGGCCTCAGTGGCGGCCATTTCGAAAGCTATAGATATTATCGAGAGCGAGCCGCAGCGCATCAAAAAGCTCTGGGACAACTCCAAGTACCTGATGACGCGCTTCAAAGCCATGGGCTGCAACACCGGAGAGACCCGGACCCCTATTATCCCGGTACTTATAGGCGACAACATGAAGACATTCGCCCTCTGGAAAGCGCTCTATGATAAAGGCATCTTCACCAATCCGGTGGTAAGCCCCGCTGTGCCCCCAAAACGCTCGCTCCTGCGCGTGGTCGTGACGGCCACTCATACCAGAGACCACCTTGACCGCGCCCTGAATATTTTCGAGGACTGTTATAAAAAAGTCCTTAAAAAAAAGACTCCCATTCTGACAAGATAAAATGCCATTAGAAATAAAAGAGCTTGATGAAAGCGCCATCGGCGCTTTTGTGGAATTCCCTTACAACCTTTTCAAGGGTCATCCTTATTGGGTCGGTGAACTCAAAAAGGACGTTGTTCACCTGCTGGGGTTGAACCATCCTTTCTGGCGTCACGGCGAACGCAGGCTTTTTATGGCTTACAGGGACGGCCGGCCCGTCGGCCGTATCGCGGCCATCATAAACAGCAAACACAACGCTTTTCATAACGAGAAGTGCGGGTTTTTCGGATTTTTCGACTGTATGGATGACAGCGAAGCCTCGGCGGGCCTGTTTGACGCGGCGCTTAAATGGATCAAGGCCAAGGGGATGGATAAAGTCAGAGGTCCGGTTAATCCTTCCACCAACGAATCCTGCGGCCTCCTTGTGGAGGGTTTCGACTCCCCCCCCATGGTTATGATGCCGTATAATCCGCCGTATTACGCTGATCTCATTGCCGCCTCCGGTTTCGCCAAGGTTAAGGATCTTTACGCCTTTCAGGCTTACACCAAGGACGGTTTTCCCGAAAGGCTGGATAAGATAGTGCGGCGGATGACCCGCGCCGGTAATATCAAGGTGGAGCTGGTAGATATAAAGCGCATAGATAAGGCTCTGGCCGACCTGAAAGATATTTATAACGCCGCCTGGGATAATAATTGGGGCTTTGTGCCGATGACCAACGAGGAGATGGATGAGATGGCCCGGTCCCTCAAGCCGCTTCTTAAGCCCGAGTATCTGTATTTTGTTAAAGTGGACGGCCGACCGGCCGGTTTCGTTCTTCTCCTGCCCGATTTCAACGCCGCTCTCAAGGTGGTCAACGGTGCCCTTAATCCCCTTAATATCCTTCCGTTTCTTTATAAAATGTTTTCCAGGATCAATCGCGGCCGGTTGCTGGCTTTAGGCGTTAAAAAAGAATTCAGGGGCCGCGGACTGGAGCTTCTTCTTATCAAGCAGGCTTTGGCGTCGGTCGTTAAGATGGGGTGGGAATACGGCGATCTGTCCTGGACGCTGGAGGATAATGATTTGATCAATAACGTTATCCTGGCGGTGGGCGCCAAGGTCTACAAAAAGTTCCGCATCTACGAAAAAGAAATATAAATTAACCTGAAAGCTGCAGTCGCAGCTTTCCGCCCGCGTAGCGGACGCCCTTCGGGAGGAATACACCTCGTCGGGCCTGTCGCGCATAGCACTTGGCCCTCCGCCCGCTTCGCGGGGAATCCCGCAGAATAATTCTGTTTTCTTATTGTTCCAATGAGAACCATTCCAAACTGCAGGATTCATGTTAAAAACGCCGCGCGCTAAAAGCCGCGGCGTTCGTTATGGGTCCGAAAGTCTGATGGCCTTCAGGGCTTGCCTTTAAAACTTTTCGCTATCTTTTCAAACGCCGGCAGATTTTCTGTAAAAGCGTCTTTTGCTGCCGAAAATTTCAGCACATAAAACCCATCTTTAGCTGGCAGGACGTACATCTTCTCTTTCATCTGCACACTTTCATCTGATTTGGTTTGCGGGTGCAGATACTCCAACACCTCATTGGCTAACTCGAAACCATTGCGCCCCGCGAGCTTTATCTTTTTTGCTGGCTCATAATTTTCACGGGCGCTTTTGGTTTCACCCAGAACATTCTTGGAGTTGCGGCTTATAAAATTGCGGTAGTCCGTGAAATCCTCGTTGTCCTTGGCGTAATATGACACAAACACCGAGGTGGGAACCTTTTCGGATTTAGGGGCTAGCAGTTGTATCTCGTAAATATTATACTCCTCATCCTTCTCCTTCTCTCTCACGAGAGTCCAGTTGGACGGTATGCTGCAGGAGAAGTAATTATTATCCATATAATAGCCCTTGAATTGTGTTTGCGGTTTGGCGTCAGCGCCCCTTTTTACCGTGCCGGCACAGGCCGCCGCGGTCGCAAGGGAAAGTATAAATATAACCGAGAATATGTTTTTCATAATGCCGGCGGGGCGCCGCTTTTGGGTGCCATGCCTGTCTCCAAAGATTTAAGGGCCTTGCGGCCTTCCTTATCAGCGGCGCCGTAGCGGTTTTTATAGGCGTCCAGGCTAGAGAGGTCCCTCTGTATTTTAGCAAGAACAGATGTCTGTATTTCACCCACGGAGCCCGACAGTTCCGCTGATGACATCTCCATTGCCTCCGTCATGTTGCGGCTTGTGGAATCTATGGAGGCCCTCTCTACATCTGTCAGGGCCGCGCGGCGGTTCAATTCGCCGGTTACGGCGTCCAATGTCTGCGCGGCGGTTGCAGACAGTGAAGGGAGGCCGGGACAGTAAAGTTGGCGCACCGCGGTGGCAAAAGCTTTTGAGCCGCTCTTTTCATATTTTGTGGAAACGGCTATATTCTTTGAGGCGTAAGACGAGAAATCGCGGCTGGTTGCGAAGATCTCCTTGGAGGCCGGGTCTTTGCGTATTTTCTCCGCCGTATAGATCCCTTCCAGCGACATGGCCTCTATTTCGCTTTCCTGTGCACGCGGGTTGTATATCCCTTGCTTTTTGCCCCAGATGTCCTGCATCTGGTGAGCGGACTCGTAGGCCACGGCAGGCGCCATGTATTTAGCAATTTCCGCCACCTGTTCCTTACTTTTCATCAGGGAATCGGCGGTGTACCCCTTCATGCGCATATATTGCTGTATGGTTTCCGAATCCAGCAGGATCTTCCCGGAGGCGGAGTCGTAGCGGGAATAGGTGCCGTCGC
The DNA here is from genome assembly GCA_903867985.1 of uncultured Elusimicrobia bacterium. GTDB lineage: Bacteria > Elusimicrobiota > Elusimicrobia > Elusimicrobiales > UBA9959 > YA12-FULL-51-18. The sequence goes on from CAIPTO010000046.1 coordinate 25,145, forward strand.
ATGGGCGCACGGCTATGTCCAGCTTCGCCTCTTTGGAGTAAAATGCGAGAACCTTTTTGCCGGCCTGGGTGCCGGCCAGCTCTTTTGAGACCGCTGTGTTGAGCATGGTCCCCAGTATCTCCCGCTGCTGCGACGGTAGCACTTCTTTCGGTCGGGAACTCCTGGCCGCGCTGATTTGCGCCTTAAGTTCCGGGCTTACCGAGATATTGCTACCGTCAAAAAAATTACCGAGCAGATATACCTTATCGGAAAGACTCTTGCCAGAAAGCTTTGCCAACTGCTCCGGAGTTAGCGCCCCGGAATTCATGGTCTTTTCTACCGCTTTAGCCAGTGATATTTGCTTCTTTACTTCGGCCAGCTTGGCATCATCGTAGCCCAATAACTTGGGGTCGGGGTCGGATGTTCGGAGCTCATTGTCGATTATTTTGGTTATTACGGCATTGCGCTCTTTGAGGGTCAGTGTCCGCCATTCTGTTTTGGTGACATTAACGGTGGGGTTCCACTGGACGGATATTGTGTCGGTTGTAGTGCCGAACACCACCTCCCACTTCCTGATGGCTTTTTTTAGGATCTCGGTTTTGTCTTTTGGGTATTGGGGCTGGTATTTAGCCAGCCAGGAAAGTAGTTTTTCCGGTTCTGGTCCCACTCCGACCTTTGATAAGGGGCTTACCGCATCCATACGTATAGTAAGGGCTTTATTGAGGCTGTTTGTTTTGGCGTCATCCCAGTTCATTGCCAGAAGCTCTTTAAGGTCTTTTAAAGCCTCTGCCGTGGCTTTGAGAGACGCTTCTTTCTGCGGATCGGTGACGGCCAGGGCGTTGATAAGGTCCGTGTCTTTTAAAAAATTATTGGCGGCAACCGGGTCTCCGCTGGAAATAGCGGCTTCGTACGCGGTCAGACGCGAGTCCTGTTTGGTAGGAAGGAATCCGGTTTCCTCGGAGGTCGGAAGGCTGTTTTGGAGGCCGGGGACGGGCGAATCTGTAACGGTGTCGGCCCGGCTCAGGTCCGGCGCCAGAATTCCGCAAAGCAACAGCCCGGCCATTATTGCGGCCATAGTTGACTTGCCGGCAGAGCTGGGGCTGAACATAGGTTTTGCGGCTATTTAAGCCGTTCCTCCATCATGAGTTTTATAAACTCGTCCCAGAGAGAATCCGCTACGAAAGCGAATTTTTCGTAATTGGCCGAATCATATTGGAGATTCGGAATATATATGGCCAGCCCATGGGCCTTAGGCACCATTGCAGTTTTGCGGATAATAAGGTCGTTAGCGATGTGTTTCTGGAGGGCCAACCCGGCGGTAGCGGCTGCCGTGCCATCCGGCAGGCTGCGGCCGAGATTTGAGAGATAGTCGTACAGGTCCTTTGAATCGTGCCGATTCTTGGAACCGTGTGGAAAATCATAAATACTATTGACCGTGCTTTCCGCGGAGGCGGTTTTAAACGCTTCGGCATCGGCAGCGATGGCTTGCTCCCATTCATTTAACAGGTTCAGGAACTCCGGAAGAGCCGAGGTTCTGAGCGCTGAAAGCGTGGCTGTCCTGTCGGCCCGATAATGCGCGCCATAAGCGTCTACAATGATCTTTCCTAAAGCCTCGTCCGATATGCCGGGGTCGGCGACCAGCGGTTCCAGTATTTTGTCGTAAGGATAGCCGTCCCCGGGTATAACCTCTTCGGAGCCCACGATAACCGAAACTGAATCCTTCAGTTCATAGGTAACTTCGGCCATCTGCATTAGGCAGGCGTCCGTGGCGAAAATATCTACTTTATGGCCCAGCGCCCGTTGTATCTGTGACATTGCCTGACCCAGCTGGTCAACTTCCATATGGTTTCCGCTGACATCATCCCAGGCGATGCCGGCGCGCCCGCCGCCGTGGTTCCACAGGATAATAGCAACCTTTTTGGCCGGGAACTGGCGGATGTTCCGCTGTGCGAACCGGACGAAGTGAGCCGCGCTGCCCATGTCCGTGTCATTGGAGGGGTATATTACCGGGGAGGTTACGGTGTCCGGGAGATTATCCTTTTTTATGAGAATGGTTTTGGAGCCGCGCTGGAATTTGATGTTGTTCGAGGAGGCGTCCGTGCCAAGTATGCCGAACTCGGTCACCACGGCGACCTGGTCGGTGGAGCCGACCTTCTCCATGGCATTTATGTTTTTATCCGCGTAGCCGGCTATGCCAAGATTGTTGACGCCGTCTATAAATATAAGGATAAGCCATTCGCGCTGCGCCGTTGGCGCCTTAGCGTAAATCTCCGCGGCTGCGGGTGTCGGATCTGCAATGTTAGATGAATCGGCTCTTATCTCTGCCACTCCGGCAGAGAGGCGCTCAAAAGAAATATCCTGCGCCTTGATGTTCACCATCAGCGCGGCAAGCGCGGCAACCGCTAACACCAGGATATTTCGTTTCATGTGTTTTGTCCTCAATTCGGTTCTAAATATAGTATCGCTCAGGCGGCCCCGGATTTCAAAGGCCCTTAGACCTATGGGTCAATGGGGCTTTGGGCCTATCCCCCGCTCCTGATTCCGGGGGAAGCGGAGGGGAAACCGCAAAAACAATCTCTCAGATAGTATAGCAGACCGGGTTGACTTGTCAAGGCGTATACTTTTTAAATACAAGGCAGGCGTTATTGGAGCCAAAACCGAAGGAATTGGAAAGAACCGTGTTTAACGCGGATTTGCGGGGAGTTTGAGGAACATAATCCAGGTCGCATTCCGGATCCGGATTTTCATAGTTGATAGTGGGAGGGATTGTCTGGTTCTCTATGGCCAAACTGCAGACAACTGCTTCGATCGCCCCGGCCGCCCCTATCGTATGGCCGATCATGGATTTTGTCGAGGATATCGCGATCTTGCGCGCGTGCCCTTCAAAAACTTCTTTAATAGCCAGAGTTTCCGTTTTGTCATTCAAAGTGGTGGATGTGCCGTGGGCGTTGATGTAATCCACCTCGTCCGGTGAAATTTGCGCGTCTTTCAAAGCGTCACTCATCGCCCGTGAAACATCCTTTCCGCTCGGATCGGGGATGACCATGTGGTAGGCTCCGGAATTGGCTGCATAGCCGGCCACTTCCGCGTAGATATGCGCCTCTCTTTTAAGCGCGTGCTCAAGCTCTTCCAAGACCAGCGCCCCGGCGCCTTCGGCCAGGACAAAACCGTCCCGGTCGCGGTCAAAGGGCCGGCTTGCCTTCTCCGGCTCGGAATTTCTTTTAGAAATGGCTCTCAAAGAGTCATAGGCGCCGAAGGTGAATTCCGTCAGCGGGGCTTCAGCTCCGCCGGTCAGGATCAGATCCGCGTAGCCGTCCTGAATTTTTCTAAACGATTCCCCCACCGCGTTGCTGCCTGAAGCGCAGGCGTTGGAGATAACAAAGTTCTGGCCCTGGAGCCCGAAATGAATGGCGATATGAAACCCTACGGCGTTGGGCGTTATGCATGGAACGCAAAAGGGGTTGAGTCTGTGCGAGCCTTTCTCATAGCCCTTAAGAATCTGCTCCTCGTGATACATTACGCCGCCTAAGCCGGAGCCGAAAATCACTCCGAACCGGGAACGGTCCTCTTTTTCCAGATCAAGTTTGCTGTCAGCCAGGCACTGCTTGGCCGCAACCAGGCCTAAATGCGCGAACCTGTCAGAGCGCCTGACAAGATTGGCGTCAAGATGATCTAAAGCGTTAAAATTTTTAATTATTCCGGCGATTTTGGAGTTATGTTTTGAGGTGTCAAAAGTTTCTATCAAGCTTACGCCTGATTTGCCCTGGAGATTGGCCTGCCAAAAATCGTCTTTCCCTGATCCTATCGGGGAAACAACGCCCAGCGCGGTAATAACCACCCTTCTTTTTTTCATGATTGGAATTGTATCACATATCTCCGGGCGGGGTGGAAAAGAGCCGCCCGCCTTTTTACGGTTTCCTTACTGTTTTTTGTGCCGAAGGTAGCCAAGGAGGCCCGGGAGCATCGAAATAAATACTATGGCCATGACGACCATGGTAAAATTGTTCTTTATAACCGGGATATTGCCGAAATAATAACCGGAGAGCATTATGACCGTCACCCAGGTGAACCCGCCTACCACGTTGAACAGCAGAAACTTCGGATAGGTCATGGCGCCGACCCCGGCCACGAACGGCGCGAAGGTGCGCACGATGGGAACATATTTAGCCAGTATTATGGTCATGCCGCCGTACTTCTCGTAAAAGGTGTGGGTCTTCTGCAGATATTCCTTTTTGAATATCCTTGAGTTTTCGTAGTGGAACACTTTTGGTCCGAGGAAGTTCCCTACGGCGTAATTGACATTGTCCCCCAGTATGGCGGCAAGTACCAGGAGCGGCCAGATCTTTGAGAGATCGATAGCTCCGGCGGCGGCGAACATGCCCGCGGCGAAAAGCAGCGAATCGCCCGGCAGGATCGGAGTAATCACCAGTCCCGTCTCGCAGAAAATGATAAGGAACAGTATGAGGTAGGTCCAGTTGCCGTAGCCCTGTATGACCGCCCCCAGATATTTATCCAGGTGCAGGAACAGGTTTGCAAACTGCGCCGATAGCCGTGCCAATTCTTGAATAAATCCCATATATTCCCGATTTTCCTTACAGATATTCTATGATTTTAGAGCCGTCAGCGCACTTGTTTTGTGAGATATTTCAAATGCTATAATCTAAGGAAAGGCGATGATGTTCGCCCTTCCGGCGTCGGCCGGAAAAACCGCCAGAAACGGCTGATAACCTCTACCTTAATTCAGGCAGAGGTTTTTTTATTTCAACTGGAGAGATATGAATACAGACATGACGCCGCTTGCGGGAGGCCTGCTGATTTTTGCCGCGAGCGTGATCAGCCTCAGACTGGGAATCTCCGTGGCTATATTTGAGACGCTGCTTGGGCTGGCCGCCGGAAACCTTGGCCTGCCCGCAGCCGACTGGATGGTATATCTCGCCGGGTTCGGCGGCATAGTGCTGACTTTCCTTGCCGGCAGCGAAGTGGACCTGAAACTGCTAAAAAATAATTTCAGGGCGGCAGGGGTCGTCAGCCTGGCCTCTTTTCTGGCGCCGCTTGCGGGAGGTTTCTTTTTTTGTCGTTATTTTGCCGGCTGGAGCGTTCCCGCGGCGCTTATAACCGGCATAGCGCTTTCAGAGACCTCCCTGGCGGTGGTTTATTCAGTGCTTGTGGAAACCGGTTTGGTTAAAACACGGACCGGGAAACTTCTGATGGTATGCACTTTCCTCACCAATACGATGACGGCCGTAGCTCTTAGCCTGGTTTTCCTGAAGCCAAACCCCGGCACCTTGATTTTTTTATTGCTCTCAGCCGCTTTTCTGCTCTTCGCCGGGCGTTTTTCCATGGGGATAATCCGTCATCCCGCGCTGGCAGGTAAAGTTATCGAACCGGAGATAAAATATATTTTCTTCGTGCTGCTGGCTTTCGTCTATCTGGCGGAACTCGGCGCCAGTCAGGCCATACTGCCGGCGTTCATCTTCGGGCTTGTCATGGGAAAGCATTTCAAAGTCCAGCGCCGCACCGCCGATATAAAAAACCGGCTGCGCACGGTTTCTTACGCTTTTATTACCCCCTTCTTCTTTATAGTGGCCGGTATGAGGGTTTCCCTCCCGGCGCTCTGGGCTTCGGCGGGTCTTTTCCTGGCTGTTTTCGCCGTAAAGCAGATTTCAAAATTCGCGGGGGTCTATTTTCTTATGAATAAGTATTTTCCGAAAGGCGGGATGTATTCCACGCTGATGATGTCCACGGGGCTTACTTTTGGCGTGATGGCGGTTATGTTCGGACTCAAAGCCGGTTTCCTGGACCAGCGTCAATATTCCATATTGATAGGCGTGCTGATAGCCAGCGCCGTCATCCCTGCATTCGTGGCCCAGAAATGGTTTGCCCCGCTAGAGGATGAAGATATAATGTGATAAAAGACCGGCAGCCTGCTTAAAGGCTGCCGGTCTTTTGTAAACTTCCGGTTTTGGCCGCGCTACCGCACAAAGGCGTTGTGTCCGGCGTAAACGGCGGCCGCGCCCAGCTCTTCCTCTATGCGCAGGAGTTGATTGTATTTTTCCACCCGCTCGCCGCGGCAGGGGGCCCCGGTCTTCAGGTGTCCGGTGCCCATGGCTACGGTGAAGTCGGCCAGGAAGCTGTCGACCGTCTCGCCGCTGCGGTGTGAAACCATGGCGCCCCAGCCGGCCTTGCGGGCCAGCTCTATGGCGGCTACGGTCTCGGTCACGGTGCCGATCTGGTTCAGCTTTATGAGTACGGCGTTGGCGCAGTTTTCCTTTATGCCTTTGGCTATGCGCTCAACATTGGTCACGAACAGGTCGTCTCCCACCAGCTCAAGTTTGTCGCCCAGTTTTTTGTTAAGAAGTTTCCAGCCTTCCCAGTCGTCTTCGGCCAGGCCGTCTTCAAGCACCACCACCGGGTACTTTTTCGCGAACGCGGCGTACATCTCCACCATTTCGGCGGAGGAGACTAACCGTTTTTCGGTGCGCAGGTTGTACTTGCCGTTTTCAAAAAATCCGCTGGAGGCGGGGTCCATGGCTATCGCGATGTCGGAGCCGGGCTTATATCCGGCCTTTTCAATGGCTTTAACTATGAACTGAAGCGCGGCCTCGTTGGTTTTTAGGGCCGGCGCGAAGCCGCCCTCATCGCCAACGCCTACGGAATGTCCGGCTTCTTTAAGCACGCTTTTCAGGGCGTGATAAGTTTCGCTGCCCCAGCGCAGGGCTTCTTTAAAGCTTTTAGCGCCCACGGGAGCTATCATAAATTCCTGCAGGTCCGTGCTCTGCCAGTTGGCGTGCACGCCGCCGTTCAGGATATTGAACATCGGCACCGGCAATATCCGGGCGCCCGAGCCGCCGAGGTAGCGGTATAGCGGCAGGAGTGAGGCGTCAGCCGCGGCTTTTGCCACTGCCATGCTGACCCCGAGGGTGGCGTTGGCGCCCAGGCGGCTTTTATCTTTTGTGCCGTCCAGCGCTATCATGGTTTTATCTATAAGCGGCTGATTTAAGGCGTCGGCCCCGGCCAGCGCTTTTGCTATAAGGGTGTTCACGTTCTTAACCGCGGTTTCAACACCCTTGCCGCCGTAGCGCTTGTTTTTTGTGTCCCGTAATTCCAGCGCCTCGTGCGCGCCGGTGGAAGCGCCCGAGGGGACGCCGGCGCGTCCGAACGCCCCGCACTCAAGAGTTACGTCAACCTCCACAGTGGGGTTGCCCCTTGAATCCAGTATTTCTCTAGCTTTTATTTCATGAATTTTTGACATTTGACCTCCATAATATTCTTAAAACGAAAACTCCCGCGGCACTTAGCGCGGGAGTCACAGGCCGTTGGGGCGGGTGCAAAGCCGGTCAGGGTGTTAAATTCCGGCTGGTCACTCTCTGGAATCTGGTGGGCGGTACAGGATTTGAACCTGTGACCCCTGTCGTGTGAGGACAGTGCTCTACCGCTGAGCTAACCGCCCGAATATATCCGTCTGGCGCGCATCCGCATAAGGCGGATACCTGCGTAAGTATAATATATTCTACAATAGTTTCATCGGTTTTTCAGGCCTAATTCTGCCATCTGCTTGTTAAAGGCAGGCGCATTATTGTGTTATAATTGAACCATGGAATCGTTGGCAGGAAGCGTCTTTACGCAAAGCAGCACGGTGTTAACAAGGACTTCCCTGAAAATTTAATTAACAGCCGTCATAACATTAGGAGATATCATGAAAACCAAAAATATTTCAATAGCTTTGATGGGTTTTTTTATCCTGGCGGGCTGCGGGAAATTAAAAAACGACACGGTGCGTATAGGAGTAATAGCTGAGATAACCGGCGCTATCCCCGCCGTAGGAGCCTCCTGCAAAAACGGCGCTCAAATGGCGGCCAAGGAGATAAACGACGCCGGCGGTATAATGGTGGACGGGGTAATTAAAAAAATAGAACTTTTTATTGAAGACAGCGCGTCGAAGCCCGAGCAGGCCGCGACGGTGGCGCAGAAGCTTATAACCTATTCCGGAGTGATAGCCATCGTCGGGCCCAATTCAAGCAGCAACGCGCTGCCTGCGGCTGAGATAGCGGAAAAAGCCGGGATGGTTCTGATGACGCCGTGGTCAACGGATCCCAAAACCACCATCGACGCTAAAACCGGGCAGCCTAAGAAGTTTGTTTTCCGGGCCTGCTTCACCGATACTTTCGAGGGAAAGGTGCTGGGGAGTTTTGCCCGCAAGGAGCTTAAGGCCAATAAAGTGGCGATTCTTTACGATGTCGCCTCCGATGTGCTTAAAATTCAGGCTGAAATATTCAGGGAAAGTTTTGAGGAAAACGGCGGCAAGATCGTGGCTTTTGAAACCTATACGAAGGGGGATAAGGATTTTTCCGCTCAGTTCACCAAAATTAAAAGCGCGAAACCCGACTTGATATTCCTGCCGAGTTATTACACGGACGTCCCCCTGCAGGTTCAGCAGGCGCGCCGGCTCGGGATCAAGGTCCCGTTCTTGGGGTCGGATGCCTGGAGCAGCGAAGACCTGGTCAGGATGTGCGGCGCGGACTGTGAAGGATCCTATCTTTTAAACCACTACTCTCCCGGCACTACTAACCCGGTCACTCAGAAGTTTATCGCGCAATACCGGGCCCAATTCGGCGGCGCCACCCCCGACGATGTTGCCGCGCTGTCCTACGACGCCTTAAAGGTTCTTGCCCAGGCTATAGCGCTGGCGGGGAAACTTGACAGGTCGGTCGTGCGGGATGCGCTGTCTAAGGTTCCCGCTTATCCCGGAGTCACCGGCGTTATCAAATACAGCCCGGGTTCCGGCGATCCCGTAAAAGGCGCGGTAATTCTGCGGATTAAAAACGGCGGGTTCTCCTGGTTTGCCGACGCGCAGCCGTAACCGCGGAACGTTATTAATGAAAATTTATTGTTTTTCCCCCGGATATACTACGTGATATATTTCTTTCAGCAGGCTCTGAACGCCGCGCAACTGGGCAGCGTATACGCTCTCATCGCCCTCGGCTACACAATGGTTTACGGCGTGCTTTCCATGATCAACTTCGCGCACGGCGATTTTTTCATGGTGGGAGCGTTCCTTTGTTTTGTCGGGGTCGTGGTGCTGCAACTTTCATTTATCCCTGTGCTGCTGCTGGCGATGGCTGGCGTCACGATGCTCGGCGTGGCTACGGAGCGCGTCGCCTACCGCCCTTTGCGAAACGCCCCAAAGGCGTCGGCCATTATAACCTCGCTCGGAGTCGGAATTTTTCTTGAACATTTTACGCTGGGGCTCAGTCCGTATCCCAAATATATTCCCCCGGTGCTCCCCTCCTTCAGTTTTAATGCGGGGGGCGTATCGGTTTCCACTTTTCAGCTCGCCACCATCAGCATTTCGTTCATCCTTATGCTGGCGCTCTATCTTGTGGTCAACAAGACCAGAGTGGGCCTCGCCATGAGAGCTATTTCGGCCGACCGCGGTATCGTTCCGCTGATGGGCGTTCCAGTTGATAAAATAATCGCGCTGACTTTCGCGCTGGGGTCCGGGCTGGGCGGAGCGGCCGGGGTTATGTACGCCATGGCGTATCCCGTGATAGATCCGTATATCGGGATTATAATAGGCTGGAAGGCTTTCATCTCAGCCGTGATCGGCGGAATAGGGAATATACGCGGCGCGGTGCTTGGCGCCTATATCCTTGGCACCGTAGAGATAATGACTGCCGCTTTTTTGCCGTCCACTTACCGCGACCTCGTCGCGTTCTCTCTCCTTCTTATACTGCTGATTTTCCGACCGCATGGGCTGCTCGGCCGCGCTGAGAGTCAGAAGGTATGAGGAAAATCATGGATTTTATGCGCCCAGCCGGCGCCCTTGGGAAATATTTGCCCGTTAAGGCCGTGGTCGCGCTAGGCTTTATGCTGGCTCTGTCTATTGCCCGTTTTAACCTTCTGGATAATTATATTCAGCTTGTCCTGATGCTTATAGGTATCAACTTGATTCTTACGCTGAGCCTGAATCTCGTCAACGGCTATATGGGAGAATTTTCGGTCGGGCATGCGGGGTTTATGGCGGCCGGAGCCTATGTTTCCTCTATTTTAAGCGTGAGGGTGCTCGCTTCTTACTCCCCCGTCTGGGTCTTTCCGTGCGCAGTGCTGGCCGGAGGCTTAGCCGCCGGCGTAGTGGGGCTGGCTGTCGCAGTACCTTCTTTTAAAACTCGCGGCGATTATCTGGCCATCGTAACCCTGGCCTTCAGCATGATCGTGAAATCCGTTATAGAAAACATAGACGCCGTCGGCGGGCCCCGCGGCTTCCTCGGCATGGATAAGCTCACAACTCTCCCGTGGGTTTTTTTCTGGACTGTCGCTGCGGTCTGGATAATAAGAAACTTTATCTATTCCCGCTTCGGTCGCGGGGTTTTATCGGTGCGCGAGGATGAGATCGCCGCCGATCTGACGGGTGTAAACACCAGGAACGTGAAAATGCTGGCCTTTGTCGTCTCCTCTTTTTTCGCCGGGATAGCCGGAGGGCTTTACGCGCACCTCATCCAGTACATAAGTCCGGGAGTTTTCGATATCGTAAAGTCCACGGAGATGCTTGTTATGGTTTATCTGGGGGGAGTGGGCTCCATAGCTGGATCAATGATCGGGGCCGCCACTTACACCGTTTTGCTAGAAGCGCTGCGTCCCCTCGGGATATGGCGCATGGCGGTCATGCCGCTGCTTCTTATTTTACTTATGATCTTTCGCCCTAAGGGAATAATGGGCTATCGCGAAGCGCGCTGGCTGAGTCCTTCTTTCGGCCGCGGCACTGGGAAGGATAAATGACGGCTCCCGGTAATTTAAAACTTCCCCCCCAGGCCGGCGGCGGCGCGGCGCTGGAATTAAAAGATGTTACGCATCATTTCGGAGGGCTTCGCGCCCTCAGCGGCGTTAATTTCGCCGTTGCTCCGGGAGAGCTCGCCGGAATCATCGGACCTAACGGGGCGGGAAAAACGACGGTTTTCAATCTTATAACCGGTGTGTATAAACCTTCGATAGGGAAAATTATTTTTCATGGCCGCGAGATAACGGGTATGCGCTCCTCGAACATAACCGAGTTGGGCATAGCCCGGACATTTCAAAACATACGCCTTTTTAAAGAACTGACCGTCCTGGATAATGTCAGGGCGGCCCACTACGCCCGCATGAAGGTAAATCCTCTTGAAGCTTTGTTTCACTCCGGCCGGCACCGGAGCGAGGAAAAAAGAGTAACGGAGGAAAGCAGAGATCTGCTGGAAAGGTTCGGCCTGGGCGGAAGCGCCGGTGAGATTTCTAAAAACCTTCCCTACGGATCTCAGCGGCGGCTTGAAATATTGCGCGCTGCGGCCACAAATCCGTCGCTCATCCTGTTGGACGAGCCCGCCGCGGGCATGCATCCGGGCGAAGTTGAGCAGCTGATGTCTTTTATTCTGGAGCTGAAGAAACAGTTTTCACTCACAGTGCTTCTTATAGAACATCAGATGCGGCTTGTTATGGGGATGTGCTCTCATATCGTAGTGCTGGATTTTGGAATGGTTATAGCCGACGGCGGCCCCCAGCAGGTCAGGTCTGACGCCGGAGTTATGAAGGCTTACATGGGGAGCGCGAAATGACGCCCATCCTTGAAGTCAGCGGGATGACGGTCAACTACGGGGTGATAGCAGCTGTGCGCTCTGTCTCATTTGAGGTGCGAAGCGGAGAGGTCGTTGTACTGCTTGGCGCAAACGGGGCAGGAAAATCCTCCATCCTTAAGGCTGTTTCAGGGCTTATAGCCAGCAGCGGAACGGTGAACTTTGAAGGCGCGGATATTGGGATGGTTCCGGCGCACGAAAGAGTGGGCAGGGGAGTGGCGCATGTTCCTGAGGGCAGGAGAATATTTTGCAATCTCAGCGTCAAAGAGAATCTTCTGCTGGGCGGGTGGGTGCACGCTTCAAAAGGCGGCGTGGAAAAAGATCTGGACCGGGTACTCACGTTCTTTCCCCGCCTTAAGGAGCGGTTTAATCAGGCCGGCGGGACGCTTTCCGGAGGAGAGCAGCAGATGCTGGCGTTCGGGCGCGCGCTGATGAGTCGTCCTAAGTTGCTGTTGCTTGATGAGCCCTCAATGGGACTTTCTCCGAAACTGGTTGATTATGTTTTTTCCATGCTTTCGGATTTTCATAAAAGCGGAATGACCCTTCTTATCGTTGAGCAAAACGCCGCTATGGCTTTAACGCTCGCTTCGCGCGCGTACGTGTTGGAGGCGGGAGAAATCAAACTCAGCGGATCGGCGGCGGAACTTCATGACAATCCGCTGGTCCGCCGCGCCTACCTCGGAGAATGACTTTAAAATCCTTCGGCTGCCTACATTATTTCTGCCCCTGGTACTCAAGCAGCATCATGGTTATATCGTCGGATTGCTCGCCTTTTGAATAGTCTTCCAGCATCGCCAGCAGACGGTTCAAAACTTCTTTTACCGGCAGGCCAGCGAGAAGGCGCAGCTCTCTGAGCAGGCGCTCGTCGGAAAATAAAATCTTATTTTGGTCCATGGCCTCGGTGACGCCGTCGGTATACAGAAAAAACCTGTCGCCGGGGGCGAGCGTCAGAGTTCCGTGCTCAAATTTCATCCCCTCCATCGCGCCTACGACCATTCCGCCAGTGCGCGGCAGATATTGAACGCTTCCGTCTTTTCTTATTATCACCGGCAGATTGTGGCCGCCGTTTGAAAATTCAACCACCCCTGTTCTGGTGTTCAGGATAGCGAAAAACGCTGTGACGAACATAGCTTTCTCGTTGCCCGCGCTCAGTTCGGCGTTCACCCTTTCCAGAACTACTTCCGGCGGCGTATCTTTCAGCGCCGTCGCCTTGAAGAGGGTTTTCGTTACCGCCATAAAAAGGGAGGCCGGCACGCCCTTCCCGCTGACGTCACCTATGACGAAGCAGAAATGCTCGTCGTCCATCGCAAAAAAATCATACAGGTCGCCGCCCACTTCCCGCGCCGATTTTAGCACGGCAAAAAGATCCAGCCCCGGCATTCCCAGGAACGGCGGGAATATTTTAGGAAGAATGCTGAGCTGTATTTCGCGGGCGATGTTAAGTTCGCTCTCGATCCTTTCTTTTTCGGCGGTAGCTTTCCGGAGGTTTTTGATATAAACTTTCAGGTCTTCCGTCATCCTGTTGAAAGCCTTGGCCAGATCCCCGACCTCATCTTCGGAGACGTCAGTCTGGTGGAAGGAAAGATCTCCTTTTGCTACCTTTTCCACTCCGTCATGCAGCGCGAGGAGTGGTTTCATCATGACGGCCGTAACCCTGTCTATCACTATCACCATTATCAGCAGCAGAAAGCCCATTATAAGGATGAGCTTATTGCGCAGGCTCGAAATTGCCTTCTCGGTCTTTTTCATGGAAAACCCGGCCCTGAAAGCTCCCCAGTGGCGGCCTTTTACAAAAACCGGGGACGAGATATCCCACATAAGTTCCCCGGTATCCCTCCTGTAGGATTGAAGGAGATACGGGCTTTGGATGTATGAAGCGGCTTTTATTCCCGCTTCGTCGTTGAAAATGCGTTTAGCCCGGCTGTGCTGGCGGTCGTAAAGAAAATCTCCGGTCAGCGGCCTGTTGTAGATTGCGTTGTGAACAGGGGGGGATATTGGCCATGGATCTTCTTGAATTCAGCCGGGTCGAATTGCTTGAGGATCTGGTTATGGAGGTCGTAGGCATCGGCATGAACGATCCCGCCGGTTTCGATATCAATCCAGGAAACGACACGGCTGTAGCCACCGGGATCGGGTTGCGGGTTGCTGCTTTCGAGCACGTTGCAGGACTGTCCGCGGCGCATTTCCTTTTTTAAAAGATGCTGCCCGGGCCAATGAAGAAACCCGAGCCCAAGGTCCGCCGCAAAAAAATCCGAACCCGCGAACGGGATCA